>JAISTJ010000189.1 GCA_031272655.1 Tannerella sp. | reverse complement strand
ATGACCGTTATCCATAGCAGAATACTTGCGCCTTCGAGCATGCCCTTTCCTGCTTCGACGAGGCGATTGACGGCGTCCACAGTGTATTGCAGCACGAGGGCGTTGACCTGCGCCGCCATTGAGCCGACAAGCGTCAGCGCCAATGTACCGACTATCAGCCAGCGATAGGGCTTGACAAACGGATAGATGTTCTTAAAGAGTTGAAAAAGTGTCATAGAAGGTGATAATTATAAACTTAACACGGTTCACGCGCCCGTCATTGCGAACGCAGTGAAGCAATCTCAACAAGGTTCAAAACCTTGTTAAGATAATGGCAAAATTAAAAAATTATTATGTGATTGAGGTAGAAATACGATAAAATTTTTTAACTTTGCACCGTTTTAAAACAAATGTATGTCTAAAAAACAACGTAAAAACAAACAAAAACCGTCTCAAAAGCCGCATAATAAAAGTAGCTTTTTTGAAACGGCAGGTCATTATTTCAAAAGCAAGAGAGTGCATTTTATCATCGGGTTGCTGATTGTTGTCGCTGTTGTTTATATTGGCGTCGCTATCCTCTCGTTTTTCTTCACGGGAGCAGCCGACCAGAGCATTGTAGGCAACAAACCGCTGATAGATACGCTGTCTCAGAAGGGTATAACCAACTGGGCGGGCGTATTGGGCGCTTATTTAGCCGATGTGATAATGAACCGTTGGTTTGGAATACCGTCTGTTTTCATGCTCTTTTTGCTTGGTTCTGTTGGCTTTAAAATAATGAAACTGTGCCGGATAAACCTGATGAGGCGCTTCTTCCTCTGTTCTATGGCTACAATTTGGGGATCGGTGCTACTCGCTTTCGCCCTTTCACCGCTGAAAGACAAATCGTTCTATTACGTAGGAGGGCTTCACGGCTATCAAATAACCGAATGGCTGACCAACAATATAGGATTCATCGGCGTTTTGATACTCCTGATCGCCGGTCTGCTGCTGATAATGATTTTTATGAGCAACCGTATCGTCCCATGGATGCAGACAAGATTATCTTTTGAAAACGCTAAAATGCTGAAAATCAAGGATAAACCTATAGCGGAAGAGACCGAATATGAAGACGAACATGAAGAAGAGGAAGAATACGAGGACGATCAGTCTGAAGACGAAAATGCTGATTATGAGAGATATAAACAAGAATTGAAAAACAAAAGTTCGGATAACGGAAGTTTCAAAGTTGAGGTTGCGACCGGCGATGAAGATGATGTTTACGACGGCTCTACACTTGGAGCTTATGACCCGCGACTTGATTTATCTTCCTATAAATTTCCCGAAGTAAATTTGCTGAAAAAGTACGATAATGCTGATAATCAGGTAGATGAAAACGAGTTGAACGAAAACCGCAACCGCATCAAAAAAACGCTTGAGGACTTCGGTATTCCTATCGTTTCTATCAAAGCGACGGTCGGACCGTCCATCACGCTTTATGAAGTGGTGCAGGAAACCGGTATTAAAGTCAGCAAAATCAAAGGTTTGGAGGACGATATTGCGCAAAGTCTGTCAGCCCTCGGTATCCGTATCATTGCGCCGATGCCGGGCAAAGGAACTATCGGAATTGAGGTGCCTAACAAAAATCCGAAGATTGTCTCGATGGAATCGGTCATCACATCCCGCAAATTCGCCGAATCGAAATACGAACTGCCTATCGTTCTGGGGCGTACAATTACAAACGAGGTCTTTATGTTCGACCTCGTGAAGATGCCCCATTTGCTTGTGGCGGGCGCTACGGGACAGGGCAAATCTGTCGGATTGAACGCCATTATCACTTCGTTGTTGTACAAAAAACATCCCGCAGAGCTGAAATTCGTACTTGTTGACCCGAAAATGGTGGAGTTTAATATCTACGAAGACCTTGAACATCACTATCTTGCAAAGTTGCCGGATATGGATAAAGCCATTATTACCGACTTCTCGAAGGTGCTTGACACGCTAAAGTCGCTTTGCAAGGAGATGGACGACCGCTACGCATTGCTGATGGCAGCTCATGTGAGGAACATTTCCGAATATAACACAAAGTTCATCAACCGTCATCTTAATCCGGAAAAAGGACATAAGTATCTGCCTTATATTGTGGTGATTATAGATGAGTTTGGCGACCTGATCATGACTGCACGCAAAGAGATTGAGATGCCTATCGCCCGTATCGCCCAGAAAGCGCGAGCCGTTGGTATTCACATGATTATAGCAACCCAACGCCCGTCAGTTAATATTATCACCGGCGTTATCAAGGCGAACTTTCCCGCAAGGATAGCATTCAAGGTAACTTCGCGCATTGATTCGGGCACCATACTTGATACTACCGGCGCCAACAAACTTGTCGGGCGCGGCGACCTGCTGTTCTCGCAGGGCAGCGAACTGACGCGCGTACAGTGCGCTTTCATCAATACGGACGAGATTGAAAACGAAGTTGCTTTTATCAGCCAACAACTTGGCTATGAGAGCGCTTACCCGCTTCCGGAGCCTGTGCCGGAAGGGCAGGATATTGGCGCAGGCAATGTTGATTTGACTGACCGCGACCCGTTTTTTGTAGATGCCGCAAGGATGATTGTCATGAGCCAGCAAGGCTCTACTTCTAACATACAACGCAAATTTTCAATAGGTTACAACCGCGCCGGCAGGCTTATGGATCAGTTGCAGGCGGCTGGTATTGTGAGCGAAAACGATGGCAGTAAGGGCAGACAAGTGCTTATTCCGGATGAATATACGCTTGAGAAACTTCTTAATAAAATGCAAATTAGTTGATTATGAGGGATTTAATGATTGTTTTGATGGTTGTTCTGGATTGCTTCGTTCCTCGCTTCGTCTTTTTCGCTTGCGGAAAAAATGACGTGGTACATGAAGTTCTGGATTGCTTCGTTCCTCGCAATGACGGGTCAAACTTTCCTCGCAGTGACGGGGGGCAAGTCAATGATGGGAAGCAAGATCCGGACGCCATTATCCGGCAGACACTTCAGATATACGATGAATGGGGTGGGGTAGAGGCCAAATTTTCCGTAAACATCCAGCAGAATGGCGCTTCGCAGAGTTTTGAAGGTTCGATAACGGTGAAAAACGACAAGTTCGCGCTCGTAACCCCAGATATGCTTGTCTGGTTTGACGGCAAAACGCAGTGGACATACCTCTCCCGCAATGACGAGGTCAATATCAGTGAGCCGAACGGCGCCGACCTCAGGGCTATCAACCCGCTGTTTTTCCTGCGTGATTACAACAAGGATTTCAAAGCCTCGTACATTGGCGAAAGCACCTCTGCCAATGCGCGTACAGCCCACGACTTGAGGCTTACTCCGAAGAAAAAAGATGATATTGAAAATATTGACGTTCAGATAGAAAAAGCATCGCATCTGCCAGTGCGCATAGTGGCTGCTTTGACAAATGGTATGCGTAATACGGTTACTATCAGGGAAATAACGGCAAGCAAACAACCTGATAATGCGTTCGTTTTTCCTGCCGAAAGATTTCCCAACGTCGAAATAATAGATTTAAGATGACCCTCGAAAAGCCTCCAAAAACCAAACAGGAGTGGTTTGCACTCTACACCAGACCGAGAGCGGAAAAGCGCGTCAAAGCAATGCTCATCGAAAGAGGCATTGAGTGTTACTTGCCGCTTCACCGCACGCCGAGAGTGTGGTCTGACCGCATAAAGCTTGTGGATATGCCGCTTTTCAGCTCTTATATCTTCGTAAAGAGCTGTGAACAAGACGTTCAACAGTTTGTATATCTTCAAGGAATTGTCAGGGTCGTTTTTAATGGCGGCAAGCCTGCTGTCATCAAACAGCGGGAAATCAATGCCATAGCCGAGTTTCTTGTTCAAGCTGCCGGACGAAAATTGTGTACGGGCGACGAAGTGGAAATCCTGTCCGGCTCAATGAAAAAGATATACGGTAAAGTATTGAAAATCAAGAAGAAATTTATTTATTTAAGTCTTGAACATCTTGCAGCGACCGTTTGTGTGGATATCGGAAATGTTGCTCATAAGAACAGAATAAGATAAATTTTTTCAAAAAAAACTCCGTATTATCAAATTTTTATTAATTTTGCCCCGAAAATGGTCTTTAAAAATTGCAGAAATTATGAACTATAAAGTATTGGTTTTGTCGCTTTTCGCTATGTATATGCTGGCTTCGTGCGCCACTCCCCAGGACGTGGTCTATTTTCAGGATGCCGGCCAGTATAAAATTTACAAAAATGTAGAACCGTATGAAGTGTTTATCCATCAGGATGATCTGCTTTCGATAATGGTAAACAGCAAGGAAACGGAAGTGGCTTTGCCGTTTAACATGCCTATGGTCAACTATTATGTAGGCGGCGAGACTTACGGACAACAACGACTGCTTGGGTATTTAGTTGATAAAGAGGGGAATATAGATTTTCCCGTTTTGGGAAAACTTCATGTGGAGGGACTTTCGAGGAATGAGTTGCGTGATCTTGTCAAGAAAAGACTGATAGACGAAGGGCAACTTAAAGAACCGATTATTTCTGTTAACTTCCTGAATTTCAAGGTATCTGTTCAAGGCGAAGTAAACCGTCCGGGCAGTTTTAACATTACCGGTGAGCGAATAACGCTTCTCGAAGCGCTCAGTATGGCAGGCGACCTCACCATTTATGGCCGACGCGACCGTGTGGCGGTTATCCGCGAGGCGCAAGGCAAGCGTACGATACTCTATCACGACCTTACAAGCACCGAAGTTTTCAACTCTCCGTGCTACTTCCTGCAACAAAATGATATTGTGTATGTTGAGCCTAACAAACGCAAAATTCAACAAAGTGATATAAATCAAAATAATAGTGCGAGTGTATGGCTGGCGGTCGTTTCGGTGATTATTACGTCCGCGAGCCTGATTATTAATTTAAGTAAATAACAAGATGAATGAACAAGTGGTTAAAGATGAGGCAATTACCCAAAACGATGAGTCTTACATAAATCTGTTTGACTTAATTAAATTTTTTTTAGCAAAGTGGTATTGGTTTGTGTTTTCGATAATTATTTGTGTCGCCGCAGCCATTCTCTATCTGATGTGGTCGCCCGACGTCTATGAACGCAACGCCTCGGTGCTGATTAAAGATGACAAAACAAGCTCTTCGGAAAAGGCTCTTTTTCAAGACCTTTCAATATTCGAAGGCAAAAGTAATGTAAACAATGAGATGATAGTTTTTAAAAGCTATGGTCTTATGTATGAGACAGTTAAGCGGCTAAATCTCGACATCAGCTATACTGTGCGGGAGCAACTCCACAACAAGGAGCTTTACACCAATTCGCCGGTAACTTTTTCTTTTACAAATATGGAAGAATCGCAATGGATATCGCTGAAAGCCAAGCTGTTACCTAATGACGAGATAGCTATATGGGATTTTGAGTCGGAAGGTGTTGATAATGAGCAGGTTATAACCGTAAAACTCGGCGACACGCTCAACACTGTTGTCGGGAAAATCGTGGTTGCACCTACCTTGTGGTATGACGAATCGTGGTTCTACAAGCCGATTGCCGTTAACAAATTTAACCGCAAAAATACGATAGACAAGTACAGAACGGAGCTGAACGTCAATTTGGCTGATAAACAGGCTTCCGTTGTGAACCTGACGATAAAGGACGTTTCGGTGCAACGCGCTGAGGATGTGCTGAATACGGTGATTGCAATTTACAACGAAGAGGCTATAAACGACAAAAACGTGATGGCGGTCAATACGGAAAATTTTATCAACGAGCGCCTGATTATCATTGAACAGGAGCTTGGAAACGTTGATAAAATGATCCAGTCGTATAAAACCGAGCATAGACTGACTGATATTCAGAGTGATGCGCAACTTGCCCTTCAGGAAAACAGCGCTTCGGACATTGAAATCAATTCGCTGAACAACAAATTGTCTATGGCTCAGTATGTTAAAAAATACCTTGCCGATCCGTCGAAAAGTACCGAACTTATCCCTTCCAATACGGGAGTTGATGATATAGACGTGGAAAGTCAGATTATCAATTACAATCAGTCGCTTCTCAAGCGTAACAGGCTGATTGAAAGCAGCAGCGAGCGCAATCCGGTCGTTCAGGATCTAAACAACAGCCTCAATGCTATGCGGCAAAACATCATGCGTGCCGTTGATAATCTGATAGTTAACCTCAATATTCAGCTCCGGAGCGTCCGGGCGCGCACACAACGCACTCAGGCGCGTATCTCGGCTGTCCCGCAGCAGCAAAAGGAAGTTACAAGCATCAGCCGCCAACAGCAGATAAAAGAACAACTGTATCTCTATCTTCTAAATAAACGCGAGGAAAACGCTCTTAATAAGGCGATTACGGAAAGCACGGCTCGTATAATAGACTCTGCCACAGGCCCGTCAATGCCCGTCGCCCCGCGAAAAATGGTTATTCTGCTGGCTGCATGCCTGCTTGGGCTTGCAATTCCGGCTACAATCATTTATTTTATAATCCAGTCGGATGTGTCCGTCAGGGGGCGCAAAGACCTCACGACTGTCCTTTCTATCCCGTTCCTCGGCGAAATTCCGCTTAAGAAATACGCTTCAAAGAAGAAAGGCGTGGCAGACTCTGTCGTAGTACGGGAAAACGGGCGTGATTACCTGTCGGAAGCTTTCCGCATTATTCGCACAAATATGGAGTTTATGCGGGTTTCAAACAATGATTTCAAGGTTATCACGGTAACATCGGCATTTGTCGGTTCGGGCAAGACCTTTATTTCCGCCAACATTGCCGTCAGCCTTGCAATGACCGGTAAAAAAGTGGCGTTGATTGACATGGACCTCCGCAAAGGCACTCTCGGCAAAAATCTTGATATAAACAACGACAAGTCGAAGACGGAATTTGGACTTTCAAGCTACCTCTCAAATAATATTAAAGAAGAGAATTTGCTTATAGTCAATGATAAATTATTCCCGCACATTGACATTGTCCGTTCGGGACCTGTGCCGCCAAATCCCGCCGAGTTGCTGCTTAGCCCGCGTCTTGACGAACTGATTGATTATCTGCGCAAACGCTATGATTATATCGTCATAGACAATGTGCCGATAGGAATTATCGCTGACGCTATGATTTCAAACCGCGTTACCGACCTCACCCTGTTTGTGATTCGTGCAGGCAAGATGGACAGGCGCATGCTTCCGGATATTGAGCAAATGTATAAAACAGAGAAACTGAAAAATATGGCTGTGATACTGAACGGTGTAGATTATACATCCGGTTATGGTTATGGCCATTACGGTTACGGATATGGCAGTTACGGCTATGGTTATGTAGGCGACGAATATGTTGATTATAAATAAGTTATTAAAAAAATAGTGGGTATTTTCTTTTCAAAAAAATCATATATCAGTTCCGGTTTGTTCAACGGCTTTACTGATATTCATGCTCATATCCTGCCATACGTGGATGATGGCGAGCAATCGCGCTCCGATTCGATAAATTCGTTGCGGTGGCTCTATAATAACGGAGTGGAAAGATTGTTCCTTACTCCGCATGTAATGTCTGATTTTCAGGATAATACAAAACAATATCTGTGTGAACAGTTCAACTCATTAACCACTGCGCTCGCTTGCGATAATATTACCGACATTCCGGTTTTGAGGCTCTGCGCCGAATATATGCTTGAGCCAGATTTCATTAAGCATTTGGAAAGCGGACTTTTGACCTACGACAAGGTGCATACTTTGGTTGAGACGTCTTATCTGACGCCGCCGGTCGGCCTGTACAACATTTTGGAAAAAATTCTTGAAGAAGGCTATTGTCCGGTTCTCGCCCATCCCGAACGGTATGTTTATATGGATTCGAACGACTATGCCTCGCTTAAAAACGCAGGCATCAAATTTCAACTTAATATACTCTCACTTACAGGCTCTTACGGCGCTTCTGCGGTTCATAAGGCTGATGTCCTGCTAAAAAACGGATATTATGATTTTGCAGGATCGGATTTTCATAATCTTCGTCGCCACCGCCGCGATTTTATGCGTAAAGACCTGAATAAAAGCCGGATAAAGGAATTATCCGTTTTGTTTGAAAACAACAATAAGCTTTGGGTGTAAATCGCAAATCACTCAAATCTAATGGATTTCGACGGCTCTATTTTTGAAATCAAAACTGTCGGGGCGAGCATCATCAGTATGGAAATCGCTAAGGAACAGATATTTATCAATAAAAGTACGGTTGCACTCAGCTCTATCGGGGCTGCGTCTAAATAATAGGTTTCGGGGTTGAGTTTCAGCCATTTAAAGTGGGATTGCAACCAACAGAAGCCTACACCAATGACATTGCCCCAAAACAAGCCCTTAATTATCAGGAATACAGATACATACAGGAATATTCCGCTGATACTGCGATTGTTTTCTCCCATCGCCTTAAGGATGCCTATCATATTTGTGCGTTCGAGGATGATTATCAACAGCCCCGAAATCATCGTGAAGCCCGACACCAACACCATCAGCACAAGCAGTATGACGACATTCGAGTCAAGCACCCCGAGCCAGTTGAAAATCATTGGGTTAAGCTCTTTGATTGAACGTATATAATAAGTGTTGCCAAGGCGATCTTTTTTGTCTATCAGCGAGAAGTAAAGCTCTTCGGTTTTGCTGTCAATCTGTTCATAGTCGTCAATAAAAATGCCGATTCCGCTTGCCATATCGCTGTCCCATCCGTTGAGGCGACGCACATGCTTGATGTCGCAAACGACAAACAGTTTGTCGTAATCCGAAAAACCGGTATTGTAAATTCCTGATATTGTGAATTTTCGCGCTCTAACTTCGTCCGCATTTACAAAGTAAGCCAGAAATGAATCGCCGCAGGCAAGTTTTAGCGCTTGGCTCGTTGTTTTCGATATAAGAACCTGATTAGTAGTATTTACCGAATCTATTTTGAGCATTTGCCCTTCTATCAGGTGGTTTCTGAAAAACATGGTGTCGAAATCGCAGTCCACGCCTTTCAGAGCGATACCTTGAAAATCATTATCCGTCTTGATTATTCCGGGTTTTGTTGCAAAAACCTCAATATGCCGCACCCCTCCTGTATTTTCAAGCGCTATCCGAAGCGAATCGCTAATAGCTATCGGGGTTGATTCATACGACATGTTGTTGTCAAAATTAGTCAGCCGGATATGCGCCCCGAAGCCTATAACCTTGTTCCTAACCTCTTTTTTGAAGCCCGTAACGATGGCTACAGCCACAATCATCACAGCCAGCCCGATAGTAATCCCCGCCATCGAAATACGGATAACAGGAGGCGTAACCCTCTTATTATCACCTTTTTCCTTAGAAAAATGTATTCGTTTAGCTATAAACAGTTCGAGATTCATATCGGTTTCATTTCTTTTTTACTTAACGAACTTATTGATAGCGTCGATGTAGGCTTCGACGGAGGCGGCGATGATGTCGGTGTTGGCGGAGAAGCCGTAGTAGTTGACGCCCTCGTGTTCTACCTGCATGTGTACCTTGCCCATGTCGTCGCTGCCCTTGTTGATAGCCTGAATAAGAAACTCCTGTATCGTCATCTTGCGCCGTACTATCTGCTTGAGCGCCTTGATAGCCGCATCGACGGGACCATTGCCCGACGCCGCCGCCTCAAACTTCTCCCCTGCTATGTTCAGACCTATACTCGCCACCGGACGCACCCCGACGCCGGACGTAACCTGCAGATACTCAAGCCTTATACGCTGCGTCTCCGAGCGGTCTTTGCCCGCCAGCATCAGCACATCGTCGTCGTTGACGTCTTTCTTACGGTCGGCAAGCAGCAGGAACTCTTCATAGACCTTGTCGAGTTTCTCCTGCGTGAGTTCCACGCCCAGCACGCTGAGGCGATGTTTCAGCGCCGCCCGTCCGCTGCGCGCCGTCAGAGCAATCGTGTTATCGTCTATCCCAACGTCCTTAGGGTCAATGATTTCGTAACTCTCGCGTTTCTTCAGCACCCCGTCCTGGTGGATGCCCGACGAATGTGCGAAGGCGTTCCTGCCCACTATCGCCTTGTTTGGCTGCACCGGCATGTTCATCAGGCTCGAAACCATACGGCTCACGGGATAGATATTGCGGGTGTTGATGTTAGTCTCAATGCCCACCTCGCGATGGCTCTTGAGAATCATCGCCACCTCTTCCAAAGACGTATTGCCGGCCCTTTCGCCAATGCCGTTGACGGTAACCTCCACCTGGCGAGCGCCGTTGAGGACGCCGGAGATAGTGTTCGCTGTCGCCATGCCGAGGTCGTTGTGGCAGTGGGTCGAAATAACCGCTTTCTCAATGCCTTTGACGTTCTCGAAGAGGTAAGCAATCTTCGCGCCATACTCCGCCGGCAGGCAGTAACCCGTAGTGTCGGGGATATTGACCACCGTAGCGCCCGCCTTGATGACAGCCTCTACCACCCGCGCAAGGTACTCGTTATCAGTGCGCCCAGCGTCTTCGCAGTAGAACTCAACGTCTTCCACATAGCGCCGCGCATACTTCGTGCAGGCTATGGCGCGTTCCAATATCTCCTCCTGTGTGGAGTTAAACTTGTACTTGATATGCTCCGGCGAGGTGCCGATGCCGGTGTGAATGCGCTTGTGTTTAGCAAACTTAAGCGCGTCGGCGGCTACGTCTATGTCTTTCTCTACCGCGCGCGTCAAGGCGCAGATACGGGGCCAGGTAACTGCCTTAGAAATCTCTACCACAGAGTTAAAGTCGCCCGGACTGGAGACGGGAAAGCCCGCCTCAATGACGTCAACGCCCAGATTTTCAAGCGCCTGCGCCACCTGAATCTTCTCAATCGTGTTCAACTGACACCCCGGCACCTGTTCGCCGTCCCGCAGGGTAGTGTCGAAAATAAAAAGTTTATCCATAATTCCTAACTCTAAACTCTAAACTCTTAATTCTTAATTCTAAATTCTAAATTCTAAATTCTAAATTCTTAATTAAAAACAAAGCCTCCCCCGCGTGAAATGTGAGGAAGGCGTATTTAAGTAGCCCGTGGGGGAATCGAACCCCCCTTTTGAGAATGAGAATCTCACGTCCTAACCGATAGACGAACAGGCCGAACAGCTCTTCAAATAAACCCCGGAAAGGGATATGAATCTGTAAAACCCTGACAGGAAAACCCGTCAGAGCTGACGGAAAACGTCCTGTCAACCCTTAGGCGGCGCTTACTGCATTGACCTTCTTTGCCATCTTCGCCTTTAGATTACCAGCCTTATTCTTGTGGATTACGTTTTTCTTTGCAAGTTTGTCGAGCATCGAACTTACTTTCGGATAAAGTTCTTTGACCTCGTCCTTGTTTTCGGTTAAACGGAACTTTTTCAAAGCGTTACGCATCGTTTTGGCTGCATATCTGTTCTGTAATGTGCGGGTTTTCGTCTGCCGCACTCTTTTTAATGATGATTTGTGATTAGCCATCTTAATAAATTTATTAATTATTTCCGTAGCCCGTAGGGGAATCGAACCCCTCTTTCAAGAATGAAAATCTTGCGTCCTAGCCGATAGACGAACAGGCCTCTCAATTACGGCATCAACAGCGGGATTTCTGTGAAAAACACCTGTTGAAAATCCGTTTTTGCGACCGCAAAGATACGAATTATTCTTGAACTGCAAAACTTTTTTCTTATTTTTTTGCAAAAAAACATTATCTTTGCATTGTAAAAAACGTATATGTTGCACAAAACCAAAGGAATAGTACTTCATACTTTGCCGTACAACGACCGTTACCTCATAATAAACATGTTTACCGAAGCTTTCGGGCGCGTCGCGTACATTATTATTAATAGCAAAGGTAAGCGGTCGGGGGTTGCGCGGTCGGTTTTTTCGCCGCTTGCGATTCTTGAACTTGAGACCGAGCGCAGCAATACCCGCGAACTGCAACGCATCCGCGAGGCCAAGCCTGCGTTTCTGCCGTCAAAGATTCAGACGCATCCTTTTAAGAACGCTATTGCGCTGTTTCTCGCCGAAACGCTGTACCGACTGCTGCAGGAACATGAGCCGAACGCCAAACTGTTTGATTTTCTGTGTAATTCGATCCGTTTATTGGATATAACCGACGCCGGAACTGCAAATTTTCACCTCGCTTTTCTCTTTCAACTGTCAAACTATCTCGGCGTTCATCCAAATGCCGAAACATATAAAGAAGGGCGTTGTTTCGACCTTCTGAACGGCGTTTTCACCGATACGCTGCCCGGACACGACCATTTTTTAAGCCGTGAGGATAGCCTTGCCTTTGAAAGATTGCTTCACATCAACTACGGCAACATGTCGCTCTTTGCGTTCTCGCGTAAGGAAAGGAACTCCATCATCAGCCATATCATTAATTATTACCGCCTTCATCTGACCGACTTTCCCGAAATCAAATCCCTTGCCGTCTTGCAGGAACTCTTCGACTGAAAAAACAGGGTGGAGTTCAGATAAATGAATAACGGCTTCACCACAGGGCGAAGCCGTTATCTGAAATTTTATTACTAATCATTCAGGTTTGGCAAGGGGACTGGCTTGATGCTGTTTGTTCAGGAAATCAATGACTTCTGCGGTGATATTAAAGCTGTCATCGGCGTAGAGGATGTTATCATTCAGCTTTCCGTAGATGATCTTATAATTCTTGTTCCTGTTGTACAGCTTCAGCTGCGTGATGATGGTGTTCCGGAGATCCTGATTCAGGCGGTTTTGCTCCGCAGCAAGGTCTTGGGAGATCTCCTGTTCATACTTCTGCAGCTCGTCCTGTTTTTTCAGGATACGTTGCTGTTCGGCTTGGGCGCGTTCGGCCGACAGGAAAGAGCCGGTCTCATACTTGCGCTTAAACTCGTCCGCATCAGCTTGCAGTCTGCGCATCCGCTCGGTCAGATTGGCGCGCGAATTTTCATACTTCTTGGCGATTTGTTCGTTCAGATCAATCGAATACGTGTAGTTCGTCATCAGGGAATCAATGTCAATATAGGCCATCTTGAGCGGCTGCTCCTCAATTAAGCCTTCCGTCGCCTTGTCGTCAACGGCCGACGATTTCCCTTTTCCCGAAAACGCAATGACAAAAAGAACCACAACGGCGATAAACAGCGCCGTTTCAATGATGTAATGTATTTTATCTTTCATATTCTAATAATAAATTTATTCAACATTGATTATTTTTTTCTATTTTTGCGGACGCAAAGATAGCAGTTTTAAATGATTGTTTGTTATTTTTGCGCCAAATATTTTTCGATTTTTTGTATTAAAAATATGCTTTGAGTTTTATTAACATTTGAATTTTACTGTTTTTTAATAATTAAAATTATGACTATCAAGGATTTAGAACCAAAAATTGTATGGAAGTACTTCGATGAGATAACTCAAGTGCCGAGACCATCAAAGAAAGAAGAAAAGATTGCTGCATACATTGAAAGTGTCGCTGCCGCCAATAACATCCCCTGCAAGCGGGACAAGGCGGGTAATATTTTGCTGACCAAAGCGGCGAGTAAAGGGTTTGAACATTTGCCGACCGTTGTTCTGCAGGCGCATTTGGACATGGTATGCGAGAAAAACGGTGATGTGAAGCACGATTTCGACAACGACCCCCTCAAAACCGTTGTTGAAGGCGAGTGGTTGCGTGCGGAGGGGACTACCCTCGGCGCTGATAACGGCATTGGCGTGGCAGCCGCTTTAGCTGTTGTAACTTCCGACGACGTGAAGCATGGACCGGTAGAATGTCTGTTCACTGTTGATGAAGAGACGGGTCTGACAGGCGCTAACGCGCTTGAAAAGGGCTTTTTCACGGGTAAGATACTGCTTAACCTCGACAGTGAGGACGAAGGCGAGATTTTTATCGGTTGTGCCGGCGGCAAGAACACTTCGGCTACATTTTATTACGGTTCGGAACCGGCGCCGGAGGAGTTGAGTTACTTCCGCATAAGCGTTAAAGGTTTGCGCGGCGGCCATTCCGGCTGCGACATCCATCTCGGACGCGGCAATGCCATCAAGATTCTCGCCCGTTTCCTCAGCGAAGAAGAGCCACAAGACATACTTTGCTCTTTTGAAGGCGGTAATCTGCATAATGCCATACCCCGCGAAGCATCAGCCGTTATCGGTATCGTCCCCGACAGGAAAGAATCGGTGCGGGTGCAGCTCAATAATTTTGCCGCCACTGTTGAAAATGAGCTTAAACACTCCGACAAAGACGTGCAGCTGACGATGGAATCGGTGGAAAAACCTGATTATTACATAATTGAAGAAGATGAATTTTCCCTCATCAAAGCTTTGGTAGCCTGTCCGCACGGCGTACTTGGGATGAGCAGCGAGATTGAAGGGTTAGTCGAGACTTCCACTAATCTGGCTTCCGTCAAAATAATTGATGATGAGACGATTGAGATTGTTACAAGCCAGCGCAGCTCCGTAGGATCGTTGAAACAGGCTGCTTCCGAAATGGTTGCAGCCGTCTTTGAGCTTGCCGAAGCGACGGTGGAGCATGGCGACGGCTACCCCGGATGGGCGCCCGACCGCAATTCCAAGATACTGAAGGTTGCGCAGGAGAGCTACAAGCGGCTTTTCGGCAAAGAAGCGGCGATAAAGGCTATTCATGCGGGTTTGGAGTGCGGGCTTTTCCTTGAAAAATATCCCGATTTGGATATGATTTCGTTCGGGCCAACGCTTCGCGGCGTCCACTCTCCCGACGAACGCATCGAAATCAAAACCGTCGCAATGTGGTGGGAACATCTCAAGGATATTCTTGTCAGCATTTAACGTCAATGACCCAACTGCAATAATTCTAAGCTTTTTTCGTTATAAAAACATGAAGAAAAAACTGCTGACGGTATTTATTGCGGGCATCGCGGTGTCGGCGCTGGTGTTGACATCCTGTAACGAGATGAATGACTTCTCGGTCAGTCAGAATCATCACCTCGCCTTTTCGGCTGATACTCTGACATTTGATACTGTTTTTACGTCAATAGGCTCAACGACAGGCTATTTCATGATTTATAACCGGAACGACAAGGCGCTGAATATAGAAAGCATAACGCTTGCAAGCGGCGGCAGTAAAGGGTTTCGCATCAATATAGACGGCAGGAAGGGCGATCAATTCAACGATATCCCAGTCTGGAAAAAAGACAGCCTTTTTGTAGCCGTCGAAGTAACAGTTAATCCTAACGATGACAGCCAGCCGTTCGTGATTTACGATTCGGTGATTTTTGTTACTAACGGCCTGAAGCAGGCTGTTGTGCTTGAAGCATACGGGCAGAACGCGCATATATTGAAGGGCGGTGTTGCGTTCGACCATGACGCCGTTCTGACGCCCGACCTCCCGTATCTTGTGTTCGACAGTGTGAAGGTGAGCGACGGAGTTACGCTCGAAATCGCCAAAGGCACAACGTTTTATATGCACAAAAACGCAAGATGGATTATCGAAGGCAGGATTATCGCGTCCGGCACCCTCGACGAGCCTGTAACTTTCCGCGGCGACAGGATTGATAATCTTTCGCGGACAATCTCGTACGACCGGCTTTCTTCGCAGTGGGACGGTATATGGTTTCGCGCAAATAGTTTTGATAACGAACTGAATTACACGATGATACGTAATGGCGTTTCAGGTCTTACTTTCGATGAGTCCACGCCCGAACGTAAAAAAATCACGTTCGGAAACTGCCGGATCACTAACATGGACGGTAATCTGTTTTGGGCGGAAAACTGTAATATTGAGGCGTTTAACTCGGAGTTCAGCAATGCGTCCGATTATCTGATGCTGCTTGCCGGCGGCATTTACCGGTTTACTCACTGTACGATAGTTAATTACATGCCGGGGAAGCTGATGAGTAACGGCGCAGCGAGGGTTTTCGGCTGTCTCACTTTGTCCGACAACGTGATTTACTATTATCAGGAAGGCAAAGTTGCGGAAAAGCATGTCTTCCCGCTTCAGCAGGCTTATTTCGATAATTGCATCATTGACGGCAGCCTGCCTGTTGATAATGAAAAAGACCACGATGGGGAGCTGTTTTTTTCAACCGATGAGGACAAACTGCAAGGCGACGACGCATCGTTTAACTACCGCTTCAATCACTGTTACATCAAAACGAAGGGGATAGCCGCCGGAGACAGGTTTATTGACGTGATTTATGAAGGCAGCCCCTCTTACATTAAGAGCGATGCGACTAACAGTGAGCGCTTAAACGATTTTATATACGATTTTCGGCTTGCAGAAAATTCTTTGGGCATCGGCAAGGCTGACCGCTCTATATCCGAGAAGTATCCCGTTGATTTTTACGGGATTAGCAGATTGGACGGGGAAAATGCACCAACAATAGGAGCTTATGAATATGTCAAACAGGAGAAAAGCGATGAGTAACAGCTATTTATCCATACTTCTTTATCTTTTTACCATATTGTCCGGATGTGTAAGTTCACGTTCGCTACAAGGACAATTCGCTGATAATCAGGGTAAAACGGAGCTGCACTCACAAAATTTCCGCATTATGTTTTATAATGTGGAAAATCTGTTTGATGTCTATGACGATCCTACTAAAAATGATAACGATTTTTTACCAAACGGCTCATTACATTGGACTTACGGGCGTTATTTCAGCCACCTCCGCAAGACTGCCCAGGTGATCAATTCGATAGGGGAGTGGGGGACGCCTGCGCTTTGCGGGCTTTGTGAAGTGGAAAACGATACCGTTCTGGTTCACTTGCTTAACCGCACGCCGCTTAAAGAGCAGCATTACCGATACTGCATCACGACCGGAAGCGACAATCGCGGGATAAATAATGCCCTTCTGTATCAGCGGGATATGTTCAAATATCTTGGTCATGCTTCAAGAAAAATCCCGTTCACCAACAAATCAAGACGTTCGCGGGACATACTCCATGTGTGGGGCGAAATCAGCAATCGCGAGCGGTTGGACGTCTTTGTGTGCCATTTCCCGTCTCGGTCAGGAGGCGAGAAAGAGTCGGAACCGGACCGCATTGATGCCGCCGGATTTGTAAGAACGCTATGTAACGAGCTTTTTGATAAGAATGATGACGCTAACATATTGGTAATGGGCGACTTTAATGATACGCCCCAAGATAAAAGCATTAAAATTTTGGAGACAGGAACGAAAACGAAATTCAACCTGATAAACCTTTTTGGCGACCCTTCAAAGCTTAATTTTTACGGTTCGCATAAGTATCAGGGCGAGTGGTCGCAGTTAGACCAGATGTTCGTCAGCCGTCATTTCAATAAATATCTGATAAAAGGAAGTCCGCAGATATATGCGCCTGATTTTCTGCTGTCTAAGAAAAACAGCAGGGATGAACAGACGCCTTTGCGCAACTACCAAGGGCCTGCCTATAAAGACGGCTATAGCGATCATCTGCCTGTTGTAGCAGATTTTAAACTTAAATAGCATAGTGAAGAAATTATTACTTATTTCATTTATTGCCAGCTTGTTATCAACTGTTGAAGCTCAACGGTTAGCAAGTCCTTTGGATTTACCGTTGCAGCTGTCGGGCGCTTTCGGCGACCTGAGGGCTAATCATTTTCATGCGGGTATTGATTTTCGTACTCAAGGCACTGAAGGTCATGCTCTTCGCGCTGTCCGGGACGGTTATGTGTCGAGGGTTTCGGTTGCGCCTTGGGGGTATGGCAATGCGGTTTATGTTACCCATCCCGACGACAGCCTGATAACGGTTTATGGTCATATTCAGCGTTTTAACAGCAAAATCGCAGCGATAGTGAAGGATAGGCAGTATAAAAAAGAGAGCTTTGCGGTGGACATCAGTTTCGGCACGGACGAGATACCCGTCAAACAGGGCGATATTATTGCGTTTAGCGGCAATACAGGCAGTTCCGGCGGCCCGCATCTCCATTTTGAGACGCGCGATATGCGTAACGGCGACTATACCGACCCGCTTGTTTACTTTCAATCGCGAATCAAAGACGCCCGCAAACCGCTTGTTCGCGGGTTGATGGTGTATCCTATTGAAGGTAAGGGAGTTGTGAATGGCTCACAAAAGTCTGTAAATCTGCCGTTTACGCTTGATAAAAACGACGACCCGCATATATCGGCTGTTTTGGAGGCGTGGGGCGAGATTGGGCTTGGCATCAGGGCGACGGACAGGATGGACGGGACTTCTTTTTCGTACGGTATCAGGGATCTTTTGCAGACGGTGGACGGCGTCGAGACTTTCCGCATCAATACAGATCGTTTCTCAAACGAAGAATCGAATAATATCAACAGTCTGACGGATTATGAACGGTGGTCGGCTACGGGACAATTCTATATAAAAACATTCGTAGAGCCGGCTAACAATACGCGCTTTATAGCAAGCCGCAATTCGGGGAAAATTACTGTTAATGAGGAGCGTGATTATAAAATCGTCATCCAACTGACTGATTTATACGGCAATAAGACTGTTGTACCAATTACTGTCAAAGGAAAAAAGCAGGAAATAATGCCTTTGGATACTGTAGGGACTACTTTGCTGCGATGGTATGAGTACAACGAGTTTGCCTCTCCGGGCGTCAGTCTTGCCGTTCCGCTTGGCAATCTGTATGGCAATGTCCGCATGCGCTACGGCGTTTCCGCCTCGTCGTTTTATTATTCCGACGTGCATGTATTGCACAATAAACCTGTGCCGCTGCATACTTCGGCGCAACTTTCTATTTTGACAAATAAAAATGCTTCAAATCCGGAAAGGCTTGGTATTGTGCGTATTAATCAGTATAACGGACGCGCTGCATGGATCGGAGGCTCTTTCCATGATGGTTGGATAGATGCAAATATCGGAGAATTAGGAACATACACTGTTGCACTCGATACGATACCGCCAGAAATCAAACCCTTAGAGCCTGAACTGTGGGTTAAAAGGAACAAGATAGTAGTGAAAATAACTGATAATCTGAGTGGTATATCAACATACCGCGGCGATATAGACGGCAAGTTCGCCCTTTTTGAATATGACGGCAAAAAAGCTCAAATATCCTGCGCCTTAGACCGCCTTATTCCCGGATCCCACCGCTTAATCTTGACCGTTTCCGACCGTGCCGGAAACAAATCTGAATATACTAATATTCTGAATATCAAGTAATTATATTTTGCCCTCATTCCCGTTTTGAAACGGAAATAAGGGCAAAATAAGTGGATAATTAATTCAATATCAACTCAATAACCGGAATTTCATAGTTCGGTTTGAGAATCGGGAGCGTGAGGTTGATATTATCTGTATCCCTGTCTTCACGGAAACGTATCTCCGAGTTGTCATGCAGGAACTGGGCATATTTAACTTTGCCTTTGTAACCTTCAAGTTTAAGATTACCCATTGGATAATCGAGCAGATGAATATAGAGCCTTTTGGTTTTGGGGTTGTAAGTCAGGATAGTCGCATCGGGCGCCTTATATTCTTCGGGCGCCTCTGTGCAGCAATATATTGACGGACTGTTGTTTTTCATCCATTTACCCATATTGGCAAGGGCTTCGTCGGCGCGGTAGTCGAAGTCGCCGCGAGCCGTCGGACCAACATTCAGCAGCAGGTTTCCGCCTTTGCTGACGGTCTCAATGAGCAGAACGAGCAACTGTTTGGTGTCTTTCCACGAAGTTTCGTCGCGGTGGTAGCCCCACGAGCCGCTGAAAGTCTGGCATGTTTCCCATGCAAACTTTTTGCCGTATCTCTCCGGCCATTTGTCCACTTTGTACTGTTCGGGCGACGTAAAGTCCTGACCATCTTCGTATTCGCCAAGGTCAAGACGGTCGTCCACGATAATTCCGGGTTGCAGTTTGCGTGTCATGGCAAGCAGTTCTTTTGAACCCCAGTCATCGTGTCCCTTACCTGTTCCGGTTTCATCCGGATACGAAAAATCATACCAGATAATGTCAATCTTTCCGTAGTTAGTCAGCAACTCACGAACCTGATTATGAAGGTATTCGCGGTATTTGCTGAAGTCCTTGCCCTGATTGAGCCTGTCGTACTCTTCTTTCGAGTTGGTGCGTTGCGGGTGGCAGCGGTCAATTGTGAAGTCCGGATGATGCCAGTCAATCAGTGAATAATAGAAACCAACCTTCAAACCTTCCGCGCGGAAAGCTTCTACAAACTCTTTGATGAGGTCTTTTTTAATAGGTGTGTTAGTTGCCTTGTAATCAGTGTATTTAGAATCAAACAGGCAAAATCCTTCATGATGTTTTGAAGTGATAACGGCATATTTCATGCCTGCCTGTTTAGCTTTCTTAGCCCACTCTTTCGGGTTGTAGAGGTCGGGGTTAAACAGCTGAAAATACTTCTCGTACTGTTCGTTAGTCATTCTCTCGTTGTTTTTTACCCACTCATGGCGTGCCGGCAAAGCATACAATCCCCAATGGATAAACATGCCGAAACGCGCATCGGTCCACCACTCAAGGCGTTTAGCCTTTTGTTCATCAGTCTCGTTTCCCAGCTTCTTATTTTGAGCCATAGTCGGGAAAATAATTAAAACGCTCATTATAAGAGCAATAAAACAGTTTTTCTTCATTGTTTTTTATTATTTAGTTAGTAAATGTTTTTAAAATAATAATCTCCGGAGCCGACTTTGAGCCACAATTTGCCGTTTTCGTTACGGAGTATCGAAATGCCTGATGCATAGGATATTGGCGTTCCGTAATCGGTAACTTTTGAGGCGTCATTCGTCGGTATAGCTATCTCGGCGGAGCTGTTCGGCGGCACGGATACTTTCAGGCGGTACTCGTTGACGGTCTTTTCCCATTCGCAACGTATTGCGCCGTATGGCGATTCGTAAGTTGTGCGGGCGTTTGTTACGTCGCCGACAATTTGCGGGTCTATGATTGTTTCGCGGAAAGCCGCCGAGCCGTTTTTCTGCCGTATGCCGCCGAGACCGCTGTAGAGCCATTCCATCAGGTGTCCAAGCATGAAGTGGTTATTGGAAACGGAGCCGTAAGCCTGCCACGATTCGGTCAGGGCTGTTGCGTCATGCGCAAGCATCCAACCGTATCCCGGTACGTCATAGCGGGTGTTCATGTCATAGATAACGTCCGACCTGCCGCTTCCTTCCAGCGCGCGAAGCACGTAACGATAGCCTACGTCGCCCGCCGTCAAAGCATTACCGCGCCCCTGAATGTCATCCACCAGATTTTGAAGTATTTGCGGACGGTTCTTTTCGTCCGT
>JAISTJ010000188.1 GCA_031272655.1 Tannerella sp. | reverse complement strand
ACGCAATACATCTTCGGCGGCAAGGACGCTCTGCGTATAATAGACCATATCACGACGCTGACGGCGGCAACGGACACGGTAGTTTTCACCGACAACAAGGAAGGTTTAATAGCCATCCGTGTTGACCGCGCTTTTGAAGAGCCGTCGCAGAAGCCAGAGGTGTTCCTTGACGCGGCAGGCAACCCTACGGAAGTGCCGGTGATGAACAACGAGGGCGTGAACGGCAGGTATCGTAACAGCGAAGGGCAGGAAGGCGAGAAAGGCGTCTGGGGCAAGCCCGCTCGATGGGTCAGTCTGTCTGCCGAAAAGAACGGTGAACAGATAACCCTCGCGATTATTGACCACAAGAGCAATCCCGGACATCCCGCCCATTCCCACGCACGAGGCTACGGGCTGTTCTCCACTAACAATCTGGGCAGCAAGGTTTTCAATCCCGAAAACCCGCTCTTTAAACTAACTCTCACAAAGGGCGAATCGGTTACTTTCCGCCACCGTATAGTGGTGAAAACCAATGGTTTCGCAACAGATAAAGAATTGAATGCTATTGCATCGCAGTTCTAAAGATCGCTATCCTGATACAGGAATCGCCTGATACTCAGCTTGGGAGTCTTCTCAAAATCCTTTTCCTGCAAACGAACTTCGGTAATTTTACTGTAGTACGGGATACGTGCATTCAGATTTATAATATGCTGATTCATAACATCTTGCAGGTCTTCGCGAGCCAGACCGTCATTCCGCGACTGCTCCCATGCAGGATAAACGAGCGCTACAAGGATATTTTTATTAGTATCTTTGTCCACGCGGGAAACAATAAGCGATTCCACGACATAAGGCATCGTATTCAGCAGACTTTCAATCTCTTCCGGATAAATATTCTGACCGTTAGCGCCTAACAGCATCGTCTTACTGCGCCCGCGAATAAAGATATTGCCCTCAGAATCAATACTTCCAAGATCTCCCGTGTGCATCCATCCGTCGGAGGTGAACGCTTCGGCAGTCGCCTCCGGATTTTTGTAATAGCCGAGCATCACATTCATTCCACGTACAAGAATCTCGCCAACTTCCTCACCATCAGGCGCATCAATCATCACTTCCATATTATCCACAATGCGACCAACCGAACCTTGTTTGAATGTCTCCCAAAACGAATAAGAAACAAGCGGACCACACTCGGTCATACCGTAACCTATTGTGTATCTGAAACCTATCTTGCGAAGGAATGTCTCAACCTCATTGTTGATAGGCGCACCGCCGATTATCAGCTCGGCAAAATCATTTCCGAAAACATCATTGAGTTGATTAAGTATCTTCTTGTTAATCAATTGTTTAACACCCGGAATAGCATACATCACTTTCATTAGGGGCTTTTGCAGAACGGGAAACACCTTGCTGCGGACTATCTTCTCAATGATTAGCGGCACCGCGATAATCAGCGTCGGATGTATCTTCTTGAATGACTGGATGATAATGTTCGGCGATGGGATGCGCGGCAAAAAATGAATGTGGCAACCTTTATTCACACCGTTAAGAACCTCAAAAGCAAGCCCGTACATGTGAGCCATCGGCAACATTGACACGAAATGGTCGCCCTCGTGGATAAACGGCAACATGTCGTAGGCAAACTGGGTGTTACTCCAAAGGCTGCGGTAAGGCAGCATGACTCCCTTTGAAAAACCGGTAGTGCCTGATGTATAGTTGATTAAAGCAAGTTCATCCGGCTGCTCCAAATGATATTTCACATCATCGGGCGAGAACGACGGATATTTCTGCAAAAACAACTCTTCCAGATTGGCAAAAGCCGTTTTCACCTGCTCCGAGCCTTCAATTACCGACAGGTCGTCTATCTGCATATACGTCTTAACGGCAGGCATCTCGTTGATATCGAGCATACTCCATTTGTGTTGGGCGGCGAGCAGCAGCTTCGCCTCGGAGTGATTGACGATATTATGCACGTTTTCGGGTGAAAAATCATGCAAAATCGGCACTGCCACCGCTCCGTAAGCTAAAATCGCGAAGAAGCTGATGCCCCATCGCGCCGAATTTCGACCCACGAGCGCAATCCTGTCGCCCTTTTCAATACCCGCTTCACTAAACAGGATATGAAGCTTCACAATCTCGCGCGCCATGTCCCTATACAAGAGCGTATCTCCCTCATAATCACTGAACACCGGATTGTCCCAATTTCTCTTTACGCTCTTTTCAATGAGCGCCAAAAATCTATCTTCCATTTGTAATCAGATTAGAATACTACCCCGCAAAGTTCGCAAAAAAATCCATAATTCAAAAAAAATTATGATAATAATTACTTTTTTGTGCTGTATATTCAAAAAAAAATCACTATTTTTGTCCCAAATTCAATCATTTTTTTAACAATTACATTTTTGTAATACAATGAAAATAAGACGTTTACTATTCTATTTAACAGTTCCGGCCGTTTTTTTTACGGCGGAAGCGGCTGTAAAATTGTCGCCGCTTTTTACAAACAACATGGTTTTGCAGCAAAAAACCGAAGCCCCTATTTGGGGAACTGCCTCGGCGGGCAAAAAAGTTACAATCGTAACATCTTGGGACAACAAGACTTACAGCGTTACTGCCGAAAAAGACGGCAAATGGTCGGCTAAAATCCAGACGCCTGAAGCGGGCAATACGCCCTACACGATCACCGTTTCCGACGGCTCAAAAGTTACGCTAAAGAACGTAATGATCGGCGAAGTGTGGATCTGCAGCGGACAGTCCAATATGGAAATGCCTCTCGCCGGATGGGGCAAAGTGTTTGACTACGAACACGAGATAGCCACAGCTAATTACCCTAATATCAGATTGTTACATATAGACAAAAAGATATCTGAGCATCCGCGCGCCGACTTTACGGCGGTAGGAAACGGCTGGCAGGTCTGCTCGCCTGCTACCATCGGCAATTTCTCGTCGGTCGCATACTTCTTCGGACGCCATCTTCAACAGACTCTCAACATCCCTATCGGTCTGATTAATACTTCATGGGGCGGCACTGTCGCCGAAGCGTGGACAAGCGGCGAATCGCTGAAACATATACCCGACTTCGCCGACGCCGTTTCCGAAATCGAAAAAACCGATGAAAAGACAGTTGCTTTGAAGATGAAAACATGGCAGGACGCCGTCGCTGCATCCGACAAAGAGATGAAAAACAGGATAAAAACCATTTCCTCGCCCGCATGGGACATTACACAATGGAAAACGGCAGCCCAAACCGGCGCATGGGAAAAGGATATTTTGCCTGATTATGACGGAGTTGTGTGGTATCGCAAAATGGTCGAGATTCCTTCGACTTGGGCGGGAAAAGAACTTCATCTAAATCTCGGAAGCATTGATGATGAGGATGTTACCTATTTCAACGGGACTAAAGTCGGCGGCATCAATTCTTATGGCGAAACACGCAGTTATACCATACCTAAATCGTTAGTAAAGAGCGGAAAGAATGTCATCCTTGTGCGCGTTTACGATTCCGGCGGAGGTGGTGGCCTGATAGGTCCGGCGGATCAGCAGTATATAGAGCTTAAATCGGGCGGCACGGAGAGGATTTCGATTGATGCGGGCTGGAATTATAACGCTGTTGGCGGCGAACGCCCGAAAACGGATAACCCAAACCGCGTTTCCGTATTGTATAATGCTATGATTCACCCACTTGTGCCTTACGCCTTTCAGGGCGCTATCTGGTATCAGGGCGAAGCCAACGTCGGCAGGGCGGCGCAATATGCTGAATTGCTGCCACTTATGATTCGCGACTGGCGTAAGGCTTGGGGTCGCGAAGTGCCGTTTTATCTCGTGCAACTCGCTAATTATATGGAGCGTAAATCTGATCCTTCCGAATCCGGATGGGCGCTTCTGCGTGAGGCTCAGTCCAAAACGCTCCACCTCGAAAATACGGGTATGTCTGTTACGATTGACATTGGCGACGCAGATGATATTCACCCGAAAAAGAAACAGGAAGTAGGCAGAAGGCTCGCTCTGATAGCCGAAAACAATACTTATAACAGGAAAGATGTGGTTTGCTCGGGCCCTGTGTACCTTGATTACAAGATTGAAGGAAATAAGATTCGTATAGCTTTCGACAATGCCGAAGGGCTGAAAAGCAGCGACGGCAAAGAGCTGACAGGCTTTGCGATAGCCGGCTCCGACCGCCGTTTCAGATGGGCTTCAGCAGTCATCGAAGGCGAGGAAATCGTCGTTTCGGCGCCGGAAGTGGAGTTTCCTGTGGCTGTGCGCTACGCTTGGGCGGATAACCCTGCTTGCAACCTCACGAACGCCGCCGCATTGCCCGCTTCGCCCTTCAGAACTGATAGTTGGTAACTTCTAAATATTGATTAATATGAAAAAAATATTCGTTTTTATATCTATGACAGCATTGATGGCATGCGGCAACGCCTCTCAGAAACAAGCTGATACACAGCAAACTAAGCCTATCGGCAAACCGGAAGTAATTATCACCGACGGAAAAATGACTCCTGAAGTTCTTTGGTCTTTCGGCAGAGTTGGAAATATTTGTATATCACCTGATAATAAGCAAATTGCGTTCACCGTAACGTATTACAGCATAAGCGAAAACAAAGGCAATGCCGAGATTTACGTCATGGACGCCGACGGCGGCAACAAGCGGCAACTGACCTCTACCGTCAAAAGCGAAGGCTCGCTCAAGTGGCTTCAATCGGGGAAGATAGCATTCCTGCGCGAGGGAAAACTTTGGAACATAGACCCTTCCACTGGCGCTGAGACGCAAGTATCTGCTATCGAGGAGGCTATCGACGGCTTTCTGTATTCTCCGGCGGAAGACCAAATAGCGCTCGTAATATCCACAAAGATAGATAAATACGCGGGGAAAGAAGTTTATAACGACTTGGACAAGGCTAATGCGCTGATATACGACGACTTGATGTATCGGCACTGGAACGAGTGGAAAGACGGCATGTACAATCATATATATGTGGGCGCTGTGGAAGGCGGCAAGGTGTCGGCGGTCAAGGACATAATGCCCGGCGAGCCTTACGACGCGCCTACTAAGCCCTTTGGCGGCACGGAAGAAATAGCGTGGCATCCCGACGGTAAAACGCTCGTTTACACCTGCAAGAAACTGAAAGGCAAAGACTACGCATTCTCCACGAACACAGACCTTTACGCCTATTCGTTGGCGGACGGCAGCGTGCGCAACCTGACGCCCGACATGCCCGGCTACGACAAGTACCCGCAGTTCTCGCCCGACGGCTCGCAGGCTATCTTCACAAGCATGCGCCGCGCCGGTTTCGAGGCTGATAAAGAGCGTATTATGCTGTTAGACTGGGCTACGGGCGCGATTAAAGACGTCTCCGAGGCGCTTGACGCCAGCCCGTCGTCGATGTGCTGGTCGCCCGACGGCAAAACGCTCTACCTCACAGCGCCGTATCAGGAAGCGCACCAAATATACGGTTTAGACCTTGCGAGCGGCGTTTTCACCCAAATCACCAACGACGCGACGGTTGATTATCAAAACGTTACGTTAGCGGGCGGCAAACTCTTCGCTACCCGCACCTCGCACGTTACGCCAGCCGAGATATTCAGCATAGACCTTTCCGGCGGCGGCGCGGCGAAGGAACTCTCGTTTGTCAACCGCGATTTGCTTGCGAAAATCAAAAGTCCGAAGGTGGAGAAACGCTTCGTAACGACTACCGACAAGAAACAGATGGTAACGTGGGTCATCTATCCGCCTGATTTCGACCCGTCTAAGAAATATCCGCTGCTGCTGATATGCACGGGCGGACCGCAGGGCGTCTTTGGACCCTCGTTCAGTTATCGCTGGAACTATATGCTGATGGCGTCGCAGGGCTACGTTGTAGTGGCTCCGGCGCGTCGCGGCACATCGGGTTCGGGGCAGGAGTGGTGCGACGCCATCTCTAAGAACCATGGCGAGCAGGAAGAGCGCGACCTGCTGGCAGCCATCGACGCCGTAAGCCGCGAGCCATGGGCAGACGAGCAGCGCATGGGCGCCTGCGGTGCAAGTTACGGCGGCTACTCTATCTTCCACTTAGCCGGCACGCACAAGAAACGCTTCAAAGCCTTCCTCGCTCACTGCGGCATCTTCAATATGGAGATGA
>JAISTJ010000182.1 GCA_031272655.1 Tannerella sp. | reverse complement strand
GGCGCTAACCGACTGATAGAAAAGCGCATTGTCACAATCGGCACCCTCGACTCGTCCTTAGTTCACCCCCGCGAAGTCTTTGCCGACGCCATCACCGACCGCGCCGCCTCTATCGTCGTCGCCCACAATCACCCCAGCGGAGACCTCGAAGTCAGCCCCGACGACATCGAAGTAACCAAGCGCCTCCAAGACTGCGCCAACCTCCTCGGCATCAGACTCCTCGACCACATCATCGTTACGAAAACCGGGTGGAAAAGTATAATTTAACGAAAGAAAATTGAAAATCAAATCTTCAAGCAACTTTCAATGTTTTTTTCCGCAACAATGGATATGCTCAAAGAGCAGGCGGAACGACTCAGTCTTGATTTTGAGCAAGACGGGAACAGCAGATTCAAGTGTGATTTTGTTTTTGGATGCGGATGGCGTTGAGAATTGCTAAGAGGGCTACGCCTACGTCGGCGAAGACGGCTTCCCACATCGTGGCGATGCCTGCTGCACCGAGCAGTAAGACGGCTGCCTTGATAGTAAAGGCAAGCGCAATATTCTGAATGACAATGCATTTGGTGGCTTTTCCGATTTTAATGGCGGTGGCGATTTTGGTCAGTTGGTCGGTTTGAATGACTACATCGGCGGTTTCTATTGCGGCGTCGCTACCCATGGCGCCCATCGCTATGCCTACGTCGCTCAATGCCAGCACGGGAGCGTCGTTGATGCCGTCGCCTACGAAAGCGACTATGCGGCTCGCGTCACGCTTCAACTCTTCCACCTTGCGCACTTTGTCTTCGGGTAGCAAATTGCCGAAAGCGTTGTCTATTCCGAGCTTTCGCGCTACTTTATGGGTTATAGACGATTTGTCGCCGCTAAGCATAACGGTTTGAGTGATACCGTTTTGACGCATTTCTTCTATTGCTTGGCGGGCGTCGTCCTTAATTTCGTCGGCGATTAATACATAGCCTGCATATTGGCGGTTAATTGCCACAACGACAATGCTTTCCACTATGGCGTCAATCGTAACGGGATAAGCAATGGCGTGTTTTTTTAGAAGTTTCGTATTGCCTGCCAGAACTTCGTCGCCGTTGACCGTTCCACGCAAGCCGTAACCGGAAATTTCCTGTACATCGGTTGCTTTATATGCCTCATTTTCAGCGACATATTCTGCTATTGCTTTCGCTATTGGGTGTGTAGAGCGTCTTTCGAGGGCAGCAAGATTATTTATAAACATATTCACATCAATGTCTTTAGGATAAATTTTCCGTACTCGGAAGACGCCTTTGGTCAGCGTGCCGGTCTTGTCCATTACTACGGTATTGACTTTCGTGATTAAATCTAAGAAGTTCGAGCCTTTGAAGAGTATGCCGTTCTTGGACGCCGCGCCGATGCCGCCAAAATAGCCGAGAGGAATGGACACAACTAAGGCGCAGGGGCAGGATATGACGAGGAAAATCAGCGCACGGTAGAGCCATTCGGAGAAATTATAGTCTGTTACGAAAAACCAAGGTACGAAGGTTAAAGCCAGCGCAAGGAAAAACACTGCCGGCGTATAAACTTTAGCAAAGCGGCGTATCAGTAACTCGGTGCGGGCTTTGCGGGCTGTGGCGTTCTGCACCATTTCGAGGATGCGGGCGAGCGAACTGTCGGCGTACATCCGCGTAACACGCATCTCTACAACATTGTTGAGGTTTATCATACCCGCCAGAACCTGTTCGCCGACGCGGATAGTTCTCGGACGGCTCTCGCCGGTGAGCGCCGCTGTGTTGAAAGCGCTCTCGGTGTTGAGAATTTCGCCGTCCAATGGGGCTTTTTCGCCCGCCTTGACCTGAACGATTTCGCCTATTAGCACCTCTTCCGGTTTCATGGCATAGACCTTGCCGTTCTTCAGCACTGCCGCAGTGTCGGGGCGGACGTCGAGCAGCGCCTTGATGTTGCCTTTCGCATGACTGACCGCCGCGCCCTGAAAAAGTTCACCGACAGCGTAAAACAGCATCACGGCAACGCCTTCGGGGTATTCACCGATAGCAAAAGCACCCATTGAGGCAAGCAGCATAAGCGTGAACTCGGTGAAAAACTCCCTGTTACACAGCGCTTCGCAGGCTTCCTTGACAACCGGCAGGCCAACCGGCAGATAGGCTATGGCGTACCACGCAAGGCGGACATAGCCGATGAAAAACGCCGGTTTAAAATAGTAGTCGGCAGCAAGACCGACAAGCAGCATGAACAGACTGACGGCAGCAGGGACGTATTGCCCCATGCCACTGTGGTGTTCATGCTCTTCGTCGTCGCAACATTCGTGGCAAGCGCCGCTTTCGACGCCCTTAGCGCTAACGTTGCCTTTATTCAGCAGGCCGGCAGCGCCCGCACGGCTGTAAATCTTCTCCTCAAGCGAGCAGCAGAGCATCTTGCCCTGCGCATCGTAGGTGTGACGGTGATTTGGGTTCGTATTGACCATAATTACACTAAGTTTTCAAGAGGCAAAGTTAATACTTTTTTTGTTTGAAATACTTAAATCTTTATTTTTTTATTAGCGCCTTTCAGACTGCGGCGCAATGGCGGATGAAATCACTTTATGGCAAAAAAACGGATTTTATGAAATAAAATTCTTATTTTTGTATCGTATTTTAAAGAAAAAGATTATGAAGTTATTAGACACTAAACTTATGCATCCGGCTGATCAGCTGATAGTTGTGATTAGCCGTATTTACCGGAGCGGGCTTACTACCACTTCGGGCGGAAATATATCCATCCGCGATGACAACGGGGATATTTGGATCACTCCTGCCGGTATTGACAAAGGCTCTCTGACAAAGAAAGATATTGTATGTGTGAAGAAGGATGGCGTTATTGAGGGGCTTCACCGCCCGTCGTCGGAATATCCGTTCCACAAAGCGATTTACGAAATCCGTCCGCAGGCGTCGGCCGTTATCCACGCCCACCCGCCGGCATTGGTCGCTTTCAGTATCACGCACCAGATACCTAACACAAACATCATCCCGCAGGCTAAAAGCGTTTGCGGCACTATCGGCTTTGCGCCTTACGATGTGCCCGGCAGCAAGAATCTTGGAAAGAAAATCGCGGGTGAATTTCAGAAACATCCTGATTATAACGCAGTTATAATGGAAAATCACGGAGTTGTGCTTTGTGGCGACGATTTGAAAGATGCTTATCAACGGTTTGAGACGCTTGAGTTCTGCGCCCGCACTGTGATAAACGCACAGATATTGGGCAAGCCGCAGTATCTGACTGATAATCAGATAGAACGGCACGACAAGGCATTGCCGTCCGGTTTTCCGTATTTCCTGAATCCGACCTATCCATCGGACGAGCGCGACATCCGCGACCTGATAATAAAGATTATCCATCGTGCGTGCGACCAGGGGTTGATGATAAGCTCTTATGGAACCGTTTCGGTGCGCTGGCGGGGTAACGATTTCCTGATTACGCCTCCGGGCATCCCGCGCTGGGACATGGAACATGAAGACATTGTGCAGGTTAAAGACGGCAAGGTGGAGGCAGGCAAGTTGCCGAGCCGCTCGGTGGCTCTTCATCAGGAGATCTACCAGAGCAATCCTAAAATAAATTCCATTATTCTTACCCAGCCGCCCCATTTGATGGGCTATTGCACGTCGGGCGTCAAGTTTAACGTCCGCACCATTCCGGAGAGTTGGATCTTCCTGAAAGATATTCCGCAGGTGCCTTTTGGTGCGCAATATGAAGATAATAAGCGAATTGCGGAGTTAGTTAAGACTTACCCCGCCGTATTGCTGTCGAACGACTCAATCCTTGTAACCGGCGACGGCTTGCTTAATACCTTCGACCGCCTTGAAGTAGCCGAGTTTAGCGCCAAATCACTGATTATGGGCATGAGCATCGGCAAGCTGCAACCCATTTCGGATGAGGAGGTTGAAGCGTTGAGAGTGGCGTTTCATGTGGAATAAAGCGGTTATTCCTTGAACGAATAAACGGTTGTGATGTTTTTGATCTGGCGGTTGAACGGCAAACTCCAGACTACTTCGTTGTTTTCGTCAATCTCTATCAGCAGCGGTTGCGATTTGTCGTCGCTGTACATGTTTGAGTTGGCTATGATTTTGTGACCGGTTTTCTCAAACGGTATTATCTCGGCGACATACAGCAATGATGCGCCTTTGATTTCTTTTGTCAGGGTAAAATTGTCCACCTGCTTCAGTTCGGGGTCTATGTCGGTAAAAAGATGGTCGTTGCCGCATGAAACGAGCAGATGTCCGTTGCTGAGCTGCTTTACGGAGTATGGCTCATGCCCGACGAAAACCGTCCCACGAATCTTGCCGTCTTCCGAGAGGCGCAAGATTTTGCTTTTGCTCAGCAAGGGGATGAGATAGAGGCTGTCGGTTTTTAGAACTTGCCTGAACTGGTCGTGAACGGCGAATGTCAGGCTTGGGAAAGTCAGCTCTTTGGTTTGGACGCCTTTCTTGTCCAATTCCACTATTTTAGCGGAAGGGTTGGCGCAGATGGCGAGCATGAAGCCGCCGTTTTTCAGGCGTGTAGCAGTGTGGATCTCCTCATTTTCTTTCGCTTTGTAGTCCCACACGGTTTCGTGCTTGCGGTTGATGAGTTTTGCGCCGTTTTTGTAGGCGAACAGCACGTTCCCGTCGGGCGTTACTTCGATGTCGTTACATTCATCGTCCGCTTCCAAAGCGTGTTTCCACTCAATAAGCCCGGACGCCTTGTCCACAATCGCTATCTCCTGCCAGCCGCTGCCTGCAATAGCAAACTTCTCTTTCCCGCATGAAACCATGATCAGGGAGACAGCAACCAGCGCCAAATGTAATTTTATTTTCATCATATTATTATTGTTGTTAAAATCGCTGCAAAATTACGCGAAATTTTTGAATTTTCCCGAATAACGATTACCTTTGTGCCGTCAAAAGTTTTTAAAAAGATGTTTAAAAGACTGATTCAGATTACAATATCATTGATAGTCAAGCCTTCCGAAGCGTGGAAAGGGCTTGCGGCCAAGCAGGACGAAGAGCATGAGAAGTTTTTATCGGACTATGTATATCCTTTTGTAGGGATGGTTGCAGTGGCTGCTTTTGTCGGCGTCTTCTTTTCGAGGAAGGAATTTGACTTTCAAATAGCGCTCAAATCGGCTATTATCGGCTCGATGGCTGCTTTTGGCGGCTTTTTTGCAGGCGCATACCTCCTCAACGAATCGCTAAACCGCTTTTTTGAACGTGAGCGGGACATGAAGTTGAGCCAGCGTTTTGTAGGATATGCTTCGGCGCTGATGTTCTCATTGAACATCGTTTTGAGCCTTTTGCCGGAGTTTTTCTTCCTGAGTTTCTTGGTGTTATATACCGTTTATATAGTCTGGGAGGGCGTTATCCCGTATCTTGAAATCAAACCTGAAGATCAAATGAAGTTCACCGCCATTGCTTCGGCTATAATTGTCGTATCCCCTGTGATTATCAAGTATTTACTTGTCTTGTTGATGCCCGGGCTGAGGATTTAACTTTCTGCGGCGGAAGATTTCGCTCAGGGTGGAAAAGTCTTTGCGAAACATTATGCCAACACCTTGACGGGTAAGGGATTTAGTGTTGTAACGGTAGAGGTCGTTGGCATGATTATAAGCTTTGAGGCTTATTTCACCGCTGCGCGTCAACTTGTATTCAAGGTCAAATTCGCCTACAAAGGCGTTTGATTGAATATAATTGTCCTTGTAGCCGAAGTTGCCGTTGAATAACAGGCGATTATTAAGTAACTGGCTGGATAACAGCATCTCTACTTCTGTGTCTTTGATGCCGTCCTGACGTGAACGTATGTTTGCGCCTACCTGTACCTTATCTGTAAGGCTGCTGAGTATGTTTGACAGCTGTGATGAAAGTGCGGACGACGCCATTGCACTGAACTGGTCGCCGGTATATGTGTTGCGTGAATAGTCCGGAGTGTAAAACTTGCTGAGTACCAGCAAGTAAATGATTTGACGTGTCAGCATGTCCTCGGTGTCTATGAAAGACTTGACCTGACGCTCAAGCTCGCTGTTTGAACTGGGAAGCTCTATATCGAAGGATATAGTGGGATTTCGCAACTGACCATCAAGTTTGAGGATGCAATTGACCGGTATGGTGGGGTTTGTTGTTTCAAGCAGAAGTGATTCGTCAAGGTCCTGAATATTGGCGGCAAGGTTGTAATAGGCATTGATATTGATGTTTGCCGTCATCGGGTCACCCCGAAACGACACAGAGCTGCCGTCGCGGATGTTAAAACGCCTGCTTAGCATCTGTTGCAGGCTGAAATTGTAAATGCCATTAGTAATCTGATAGTTGCCAAACATTTGGACGTCGCTTTTGTTGCCAAACTGTATCTGCAAGTTGCCACTGCCTTCGCCTTTTATCTTATCATTCTGGATCGGGTCAACAACAAGCTCTACTTTTGCGTCCGGAGTTATATTAACAAGAAAATCAAGCTGATAGTCCATTTCGGGCGATGCTGTAGATGCTATAACACTTTTAGATTTACTTTCCGGCGTGGTATTAAATGGAATTTGCAAGTTTGAAGTGTCTTGTTTGGAGCTGTTTATGAAAGTAACGAAGTCATAATCGGCAACGGTGGAGTTTTGCATGAAATTGAAACCGGCGGTAGTGCCCGCTTCGCTTCTTACATTACCGTTAACGGCAACTTCTTCCTCTGTTCCTTTAACAGTAGCTGTGCCGCTGGCATAGACATGACCGTAGATGCGTGGATTGACGGTGGCGGAAATATCGTAAACAAGCGTCTTCTCAGCGTTGACGTCAAGTTCGTATGACAGGTTGCGGAAGTTGTTGTGCGCCAGACTGAAGTTGAGCGTGGCTTTATTGCCGTCACGGTCGTAAACGGTTGTGTTTTTAGTACTAATACGCTCTTTATCAAGGAAAAGAGTGTCTGAAAAAGTATATGCAGTGTTGAGGATATTGATTTTCATTTTTGCATCTTTAATATAAGGCCTGCCCTCTACAAAAATATCTGAGAAGTTGCCATAGACGTGGACGTTGCCGTAGCCTTTACCGCTCACATCGGAGGCGAAGGCTTGGAGGTAACGCTGCACGAAAGCAACATTAATTTCATTAGCATCAAAATAGAGTGAGAGACCTTGCTCATGACCGACAGGGAAAACATAACCGTTGACGTCGGTGAAAGTGCTGTCGTTCTTGTAGATAGTTCCAAGCAACAGGATGCCTTTGCGGTCGGCGTCCCATTCGCCGGAGATGTTGAGCTTGCCCTGTACAGCACGGTTGAAAGCGAATTGTTCTATCTCAAGGCGGCCGTCAAGCATCATGCTGCCAAGTAAGTCGCGCCCGTTAACTGCGCCGGTAGCCTTTCCGCCAAACTGTAATGCAGGAATGTTGAGCATCTCAAAAATGTACGACATCTCTATGTCTTTAAGTTCCAATAGAAAAGCATCCCTCGGATTATCCGATACTATTCCGTTGGCATGTAGAAACTGACCGTTGCTGCGTAAGTAAAAATGGTCAACATTAACCTTGCCGTCTGCAATTGTAACTGCCGTAGGGTCAATATTCCATAACGAGTCTTTAAGTATAATCTGCGATTGCGGAATGGTAAGCTCGGTTCGCAGCTTGCTTTTGCCACCGTCTATGTCATTGACAAACACAGCCAACGCCGTCAACTCGGCTTCATAGCGCTCGGATTTGTCATTCGACCATCTCAGGTGCGACTCCAAATTGTCGTTACGAGCTGTTGAACGCAGGCTTATATAATTGTTCAGGGCGTTTTTATTTTGATGTGTGGCGTCTAACTGCATATATATCGCGCTGTCGGTGTTCTCAATAAGAATGTGACCATCGTGCAGCGAGGAGTTAAAAAGCTGTAAATCAGGTATTACTGCTTCGGCGAATAGTCCGTTTGTACCTTTGTTATAATGACCTTCAATGACAGCTTGGTTCTTTACGGCAAACGGTAACTTTAAGGTTTTGGTAATATCTTCTATATTTCCGACAGTCAGCCTGAATGTAAAATCAACATCATCTTCGGCAACCATAATTGTCTCGGTCGGGTAAGGGGCAAGGGCAGGAATATAAAGCCCGACGGATGAACGCAGGTCAGCAAAAAGTGAAGCAAATGAAAAGTAGCCGCTTATCTCGCCGTTAACGACGTCGGATGCTATGGTCAGAGCACGGCGCTTAGAGTCGGTATCGGTAGTGGAAATAAGATTTAACTCATTGATGGAAAATCTGTTAGAAGAAGTGCCAAAAGAGAAATCATCTACTTTGATATATCCGTCAAAACTGTCGGCATTGTTGCCGGAGAATGTAGCGTTCAGATTAAAAGACAAAACAGGGGAAGTGTATTTTGACAGCAGATTAAGCTTGTCGGGACGGATACCTGTTGCCTTTGCAATAACGTCAAACATAGGAGTTTGCCTTTCGTTGTCGTATGAGCCTTCTAACTCGAGCCGACCATTAGTATCGTTAATGAATAGTAATCCTTCGTATCTGTTATTTCTGTATTTCCCTGAAACATTGATGTTTGAATATTTGTATCCATTGTAATCAAACTCTGAAACTTTGGCGTTCAGGCTGCCGGACAGTTTTTGTTCGGCAGTTTGGATAATAGCAATGTCGGCGTCAAAACCAACTGTGCCAAACTTGTTGCCTTCAGGTAAAACAGCGTTTAATTGAAGGTCTGATGACGAAGCTATACTGTTGATAAACAGCATAGTATCTTTTGCCGCATTGTAGCCTGAGTTGAGATTAATTTTGATAGTGCCAACCGGCGATGCAAGCGTACCGACAGCCTGCATATCTCGCAAATAACCTGATACTTCACCGGTAAACGATATCTCTCTCGCTTTTATAACGCTCTGAGGAAGAGAGAATTTGCCTATGCTTTCACATATTCGCTGTAATCCTTCCGTAGTTAGAGTTGATTCTCTTACCCTGCCGTTGAGGAACATATCTTGCTTTTCGCCGGCAAGACCTTTAAAAGTAAGAAAACCGCTGAGTGAAGTCCGAGCGCCATAGGTAATGTTCATGTTATCAATATCTAACGAGTTGATACTTCCGGAAATATCTGCCGATAAATTAATAACGTCCTTAAAATCAGTGAGTACAGGCAAGAATGTGGCAAAATCGCGCGGCGCTATCTCCGATTTTGCAATGATGACATTCAACGGGTTGTTTCTTAATCTGTTAGTTGTAGAGCTGTCTTTGTAGTCGTCTGTGGTTGTGCTATCAGCTTCTTTTGGCGCCGATACAAAAGTCGCTTTTGGTATGCTCAGCGTAGAATGGGGGAGTGAAAGTGTAAGATTTTCAACATTTAAAGAGTCCGGCTTGCCGATAACAGCAAGGGTAAGCTTTTTGACGTTCAACCCCGACGCTTCATCAAACCTCAACGAGTTAATGCGAATGTTGACGCTGTCGGAACTGAAAAATCTCACCGAAGCCCTACCGTTTATATTATTAATGTGTATATGATGAGGATTGAAACGCATCTCATGGTTTACATTACCATTACCTGCAACGTCGTACCTGATAGAGCCTCTATGAAGCATCAATGAATTTATTTGCAACTCAATATCACTCTTTTTTGCCGTTTCTGCAATGCTCTTGCTTAATACGGCAGTATCGCTCCGAACAGTTGTGTCGCTCAAGCTCTTTTCACTTAAAGCATCAATAACATTCTGAATATTAAGCCTCCCATTGTCTTGAGTGAGGTTACATTCAAACCCCATGATACGCACGGTAGTAAGTACATATTTCTTCCTGAAAGCCGGAAATATTTTAAAACCTGTAATAATATCGGATGCTTTGAAAAGTGTATCTCCTTTATTATCAGAGATATGAATATCACGCACTGTGATACGGCTAATCCATCTGACTTCCACTTTGCCTATACCGACATGTGAATCAAGCAGTTTGGAAAGATTAACCTCTGCCCACGAAGTAACTTTTTGCTGAACCGAAGGGATGTTCAGTGCTAAACGCGGTGCGAGCCATAACACTCCGAAGAGTATGAGAAGCGTGATTATTATGTATTTAAGTCCTTTGATAGCGTTATCAGATTAAAAAAACAGTTGCAAATTTACAGAAAAAACAGCTTAAGATGAAAATTTTTTTTCAAAAATTCGTTGGATATAAAAAAAAGTATTATCTTTGCACCCGCTTTAAGCGAAAAGCAGGAACGCCCGAAGGAACGTTCTTCACGCAAAGTTCTTTGATTACAAGCGGAAGTAGCTCAGTTGGTAGAGCATAACCTTGCCAAGGTTAGGGTCGCGGATTCGAGTTCCGTCTTCCGCTCACGGAAAAGAGCCCGGGTGGCGGAACTGGTAGACGCGCTCGTTTCAGGTGCGAGTGGGGTTAAAGCCGTGCAGGTTCGAGTCCTGTTCCGGGCACATGCGCAGGTGGTGAAATTGGTAGACACGCTACTTTGAGGGGGTAGTGCCGGCAACGGTGTGTGAGTTCGAATCTCATCCTGCGCACAACGAAAAAAAAAATTTGACGAAAAAGTTTGCATATTCGGAAAAAATGCTTACCTTTGCGCCCTCGAAACAGATAAAAAATAAAACAAGATAATAAAACAAAGATGTCTAAAATTTGTCAGATAACAGGAAAGAAGGCTCAGTACGGCAATAACGTAGCCCACTCGAACCTGCGTACCAAACGTAAGTTCAACGTGAACCTTTTTACAAAGAAGTTCTATTGGGTAGAGCAAGATTGCTGGATAAACCTCAACATATCAGCTGCAGGACTGCGGTTGATAAACCGTATAGGCTTGAATGCGGCTATTAAGAGCGCCGCCGAGAAAGGTTATTTATCATAAATCAGGAGGAAAAAGACGATGGCTAAAAAAGTAAAAGGAAACAGAATTCAGGTTATACTTGAATGTACAGAGCACAAAGAAAGCGGTATGCCCGGAACGTCGCGCTATATTACGACGAAAAACCGTAAGAACACTACTCAACGGCTCGAACTGAAGAAATACAACCCCATTCTCAAGAGAATGACAGTACATAAAGAAATAAAATAAAAGGAGGACTTAACACATGGCAAAAAAAGTAGTAGCAACATTTAAATCAGGCGAAGGACGTACCTATTCAAAGGTCATTAAGATGGTTAAATCGCCTAAGACGGGAGCTTACGTCTTCCGTGAAGAAATGGTGCCAAACGACTCGGTTAAAGATTATTTCAAGAAATAACAAACTTGGACTTTTGATTTTTCATACAAAGATATTTTAAAAAGTAAGTGCCCCGCCCGATTAGCTTCACGGTTAATCGGGCGGTTTTTTTTCCTGCCGTTTGGCTTGGGTTTGGGTTTGCTTTGGGTTTGGCTTTGGCTTTGGGTTCTTGGCTTCTTGGCTTGGGGTTTGGCTTGGGCGCACTTGCAAACTCCTGTGCTCAGGAATGAATTTATCGAGTTGCAATTCTTAATAGAACAAAAGAGTAAGGGGGTAATACGATTGTATCGTCTTGAAGTTCAATGGTTTCCGAAATAGGAATGGCGGTACGGCTGTCGGGAGTGCCTTGCAGTGTCGTTTTGGTGATTTGCCGGCCTTGAAGTTTGAAGTCTTCAAAATCCACCTTAACGCTGTTCGGCAGAATGTTTACTAACCTGATTATCAGGTCGCCTGAAGCATTGTCGTGCACTATTGAACGGGCTATGCGGGCGCGCAGTTTCTCGTTGGGCGATGATATTTCGAGGCTTGACGGCACGTATTCATCGCCCGCATTAGCGCCGAAAAGTTGCTGCACATAATAGCCTACAGTCGGCATCACTTCGGTGTTATTGAAATAAATCAGGTCGGGATTCCATTGAGTATGAGCATTTTTAGCCAGCAGCGGCGCGTATGAGGTCATCTCTACCACATCGGCGTTGCGCTCTACATTGCATAAGTGCAAAGCCTCTGTTAAAGCGGTCTCCACGTTGTTCGGACGTCCGGGCAGATGAGCCGCATATTCGCCGAGATAGACCTTCGGCTTCGAGCGTGAGTAACGGTCGTAAAAATGTTGATTATACAGCATCCACGCGGGCGAGACGTAATAATGCTCGTCAACAAGCGGTACGCCGAGTTGCGTCGCAAAGCGCCATCCCTCATCGTAATCGGCGCCTTCGTAAAACGGTCCGACAGTGCCAATAATCTTGATTTCAGGGTGTTTCGCCTTTATGGCATTGTAGATGAGCGTGAACCGTTCTTTGAAGACTTCGCTTATAAGATCTTCGTTTCCGATACCTATATATTTGAGGTTGAACGGTTTAGGATGTCCGGCCTCGGCGCGTTTGCGACCCCATGCCGTTTGCGGTGAGCCGTTAGCCCATTCTATCAGGTCTAAAATGTCTTGAATATAAGCGTCCATGTCTTCCAACGGTATGCCGCCCTGCTGACCGGCGGGCGGTAACATTTTCGCTTTGTTTTGCAGTGTTTCCGTATTTGCTCGCGAGTTTTGGCACGGCACGCCTGCCGCCAATATCGGAAGCGGCTCAGCGCCAATGTCTTCGCAGAACTGGAAATACTCGAAATAGCCCAAACCTTTGGTTTGGTGGTATCCCCAGATGTTGAAGTCGGGCTTGCGTTGCTCAAGGCTGCCGATAGATTCTTTCCATAAGTAGATGTTTTCCAGTCCGTTGCCGTGCGCCACGCAGCCGCCGGGAAAACGTACGAATTTAGGCTTTATGTCGGCGATAGCCTGCGCCAAATCAGCCCGCAAGCCGTTTTTCCGCTGCTTGAATGTCTTCTGCGGGAAAAGAGACAGCATGTCAACGCATACTGTATTGCGTACTGTTGATGAGATTGATTCACTGTGTTCGCAATGACGGCACGGTACGTTTCCGTCATTGCGAGGGACGAAGCAATCTAACAGTGCATTAGCGTCTGTCGCCGTCGCCGTCAAAACCCCTCTGTACTGCCGCCACGTCTTGGAAGCGACCTTAAACGTAAGCGTATTGCTCAAGGCATTCCCCTTACTGTCAGTCAGTTTGACGACTATTTGAGCCGCCTTGTCGGCCCTTGCAAAGAACGAGAAATCGTATTTGTCGCCTTTCCGTAGCGGGATGCCGTCAAAACCCTCATTTACAATCGTTTGTCCGTCAGACAAAACCGCGTAGTGCGGGTTGTTTTCGGACAGCGGGTTCACGGTATCAATGAGTATGTTGGCGTTGGGTGTCGTTTGTAGAGATATGGCGGGCTGTGGAGATGACGCGTGCCCCGTCTCTACATTGTAACGCCATGCCGTAGTCGCGTTCCATTCCTGCCGGTCGTGTGCAGAATACTCAAAATCACGGTTTTGCAGCAGTTCGGCATATAAGCCCCCGTCGGCGGCGTAATTGATGTCCTCGAAGAAAACGCCAATCAGTTTATCGCTGATTTTCTTTGTGTTAGCGAAATCAGGCTTGATTTTGACCACTACATCCGTCTCTTTCGGAAACTCTGCCTCCATATTTGCGGCTGTCTCGGCATAGAGCATGTTATTGTAAGCGACTGTTTTTGTGTGATTTATAAGGTTCTCTACGAAAGACCAGGGCAGGCGGAAAACGCTATCGGCAGGCTGCTTGTCTCTGCTAACATGATAATCCTGTGGTAGCCAGTGTATTAAGTCTCGCGAAGTAGCAACGCCCTTAACGCCGTCCTTTTCGTTGGCGTCGAAAATGCAATGCCACAGTCCTTCGGCGTCGCGCCACAGATGCGGGTTAGAAAGGTGTTTTTCGCTGCCCCACGGTCCATAGTCCGAATTGAGGAACACGAAGCCGTTGCCGACAGGTATCCAATCCGCCGCTGTAGAGACATGGAGAGGTGTGTCTATAGCAACGTCCGCCGGTGCATCTCGGCAATAAGCGAAGCGCAACCCGTTAAGGTCTATAGCGTAGCCCTTAATATAAACAGAATCAACGTATTCCTGCGCCCGCAAGCAGGTCGCAATAGACAATACGCTTATAATCAATAAAATGTTTTTATGCATAAAAAATGGAACCGGTTAATAGTTTTACAGTCAGTTATAATATTTATCTATGACAAGGAAATGAAGTTCCTGTTTTTTTCCAAAATCTAAAATCCGAAATCCAAAATCTAAAATCCAAAATCTAAAATCAAGGGGGGGAGCGGAAGGAGGGGGATTCGAACCCCCGGTACAGAAAACCCGTACGACAGTTTAGCAAACTGTTGGTTTCAGCCACTCACCCATCCTTCCTGATGCTGCTCTATGTGCTGAAAAAATCTCAAAAGCGGCTGCAAAGGTAGAACTTTTTTTTTAATCTGCAAAAAAAATCTTGTTTTCTTTCAAAAAATATGTAATTTTGCATAAATTTTTAAGAATAAAAAAGCGATAAATATGTACAGAACAAAGACTTGCGGAGAACTCCGCCTGAAAGACGAGGGACACACGG
>JAISTJ010000177.1 GCA_031272655.1 Tannerella sp. | reverse complement strand
CCATCCGCCCGTCCGGCACCGAGCCGAAGATAAAGTTCTATATCGAAGTACATGAACAGCCCGGCTCGACCGCGACTAATGCCGAAGTAGAAAAGATGGCGGTTGAAAAAATAGCACGGGTAAGGACGTCGCTGGGGATATAATAATTTTATTCTTAGCGACTTAGTGTCTTTGAGTTATTCATATTAAGAGTTTTGAATAACAATAAGATTGCTTCGTTTCTCTCAATGACGGTGTTGTAAGATTGCTTAGTTCCTCTCAATGACGATGTTGTATCAATGCAGTATAATCGGATTCCTGCATTATTTTAAAGACTTTGCCAAGCATGGATGTGATATCGCCGGCAAGCATACTTTCTTCCGAAAGGGCGTTTGCGGCGAGATTACCTGCGTTGCTGTGAGTGTACACTCCAAGTATAGCAGCTTTTTCAGGCTCATACCCTTGCGCTAACAAGCCAAGTATCAGTCCGGTAAGCACATCGCCGCTTCCGGCAGTTGCCATTCCGGAATTGCCGATAGTATTGAAATAAACTTTTCCTTCGGGAGTGCAAACAGCAGAGTAAGCATCTTTCAAAATAATATAAATCTTTTGTTCGGTAGCTATTGAACGCGCTTTTTGCAGTCGTTCGTAACTGTTTTCACTTTCTCCTGCCAGCCGTGCAAACTCTTTAGGATGAGGTGTTATAATAGTTCCTGCAGGCAAACTGTTGAGGAGCCCGCCGTCTTCTGCAATAATGTTCAGTGCATCAGCGTCAATTACAAGAGGCTTACCATCAATATTTTCTATTAATTGCTTAAGAACTGATTTCGTCTGGTTGTCAGTTCCTATACCCGGACCGATGCCGACAGCGCTATATCGTGATAAATCAGGCAAATTGCTGATATGATCGTGGTTATTATCCAAACTGACCATAGCTTCGGGCAATGACGTTTGCATAATTATTTCACCCCTGTGTGGCAAATGAACAGTAAGCATACCTGCACCACTACGCATACAACTACGCGCTGCTAAGACAGCTGCGCCTATCTTGCCAACGCTGCCTGCCATCAGCAATGCATGGCCAAAATGTCCTTTATGAGTGAAACGATCGCGAGGTTTGAAATATGTAAAGAAATCTTCCTCATTGATGATGCTGTAGGGTGTTGCCGCTTTAAGTGTTTCATCCGCAACCAACCCTATGGGTATTGCTTTCCATTCGCCTGTGAAACAGGCATTTTCGGGAAAAAGAAAGGATAATTTAGGGTATTCAAAAGTAAAAGTATAATCTGCCTGAATGATATTTTGCAGGTCATTATGTGAATTGTCTTCGCCAAACAGTCCGGATGGTATGTCCACCGATACGATTGTTGATTTCGATTGGTTGATATAATGGATAATCTTTGCATAACCGCCATCTAATGTGCGGTTTAACCCGGATCCAAACAAGCCGTCAATGATGATATCTTGCTTCTCAAGTTTAGGCAGCTTCAATTGTTTGCTTACCTCTGTAAAATTCGGCAAACCATAGTCAATAAGTCGTTTTTTGACTATATCACATTCAGGCGACAAGGAGTCGGACGGATTAATCAAGAACGTAAATACCTGAGTTCCATTCTCATTCAGCAAATGCGCTATTGATAATGCGTCTGCACCGTTGTTACCCGGACCGGCAAAAACATAAACCTTGTTGGCTACCTTGTTGTCTTGCGAAGCAAACTTACGGTTAAACTCATTGACAAAAACCGAAGCTGCGCTGTCAATCAGGTCAAGAGATGTAATTCTCTTAATATCAATCGTGTACTTATCAAGTTCACGGGTTTTTGAAGTTTCGTATATAATCTCCATACTGCAATTTTTGCCGACAAATTTAGAAATTCTCTGTGTTATTTCAAAAAAAATCAGCAAAAAACATTAACTTTGTCATGCCAAACGAAATTTATTTATGGACAGACAGATAAAATTATATAACAAAATATTTGAGCTGTACATTACGGAAGATGTTATTGTTGAGGCTGTTACAAAGATTGCAGACAAGATTCGCCTTGATATGCAGGGATTGAACCCGCTCTTTGTTGGCGTCCTCAACGGGGCTTATATGTTTGTTGCCGAATTAATGAGCAAGTTACCGCCCGATTATGAGCTTACGTTTGCTGCCTATTCATCGTATCACGGGTTGAAATCCACAGGCATAGTGCAGGAACTGTTACCGATTAGGAGCGACGTTAAGGACAGACCCGTCATTTTACTTGAGGATATTGTTGATACGGGTCAGACGATGTATTATGTCATGAACAGGCTCCGACAGGAGGGCGTCCGTGATGTGAGGCTTGCCACTATGCTTATCAAACCGGGATGTCTGCAGTGCGACCTGAAACCTGATTATGTAGGGCTGGAGGTTGCTGACGACTTCATAGTAGGCTTCGGTCTTGATTACAACGGACTTGGACGTACGGCGAGGAACATTTATAAACTCATAAACTCATAAACTCATAAACTAATAAACTTCATTTGTTATGCTGAATATAGTGATTTTTGGTGCTCCCGGTTCAGGAAAAGGGACGCAAAGCGATTTATTAAAAAAGAATTATGACTTGGTACATATCTCTACGGGGGACGTTTTACGCACAGAGATAAAGAACGAGACTGAGCTTGGAAAGATTGCCAAGGAGTATATTGACAAGGGTCAACTTGTTCCTGATGAACTCATTTGCGACATGTTAGACGTTAAACTATCGTCACTTAGCGACGGCGTCAAAGGGGTCATTTTTGACGGCTTTCCGCGCACGGTAGCACAGGCGGAAGCGCTTGAAGAGATGCTTGCCCGTCGCGGCGAGGAAGTCTCTGTGCTGCTTGACTTGCAGGTTGAAGAAGCCGAATTAGTAAGCCGTTTGCTTGAAAGAGGCAAAATTTCAGGCCGCTCGGATGACAACGAAGATACCATACTGTCTCGCCTCAAAGTCTATCATTCACAGACAGCGCCGCTTGCCGAATACTATCTGAATAAGGGCAAACATGTAGCTATCAACGGCATAGGCGCCATTGAAGAAATTTTCAGCCGTATCAAAGAAACATTAAAAAGGTTCAATGGATGAGAAGATTTACTCAATTACTGATAGTAGTTGTTGCTGCGGTTTTCTGTTTTTCATGCAAAACTATCCTAACCGCATCGTTTTTTTCGTTACCTTTGCAGTACTTTAATGGCCGATAAAACCATTAAGTCATTAATAATCAACTAAATGGCAGATACGAATTTTATAGACTACGTAAAGATATACTGCACATCGGGGAAGGGCGGCAAGGGATCGTCGCACTTCCGGCGGGCAAAATACATCCCTAAGGGCGGCCCTGACGGCGGAGACGGCGGCAGGGGCGGACACGTCTTCCTGCGCGGCAACCGCAACCTGTGGACGCTGCTTCACCTTAAGTACGAACGGCACGTGATAGCTACAGCCGGCGAAGCCGGCAGCGCTAAAGGCAGCACCGGCAAGAACGGCGAAGACCGCTATATAGAAGTGCCCTGCGGCACGGTAGTCTATGACGCCGATACAGGCGATTACCTCTGCGATGTAACCGAAGACGGACAGGAGATACGCCTGCTCAAAGGCGGCAAGGGCGGATGGGGCAATATCCACTTCAAGACCTCCACCAATCAGGCGCCCCGCTATTCGCAGCCCGGCGAGCCTGCAGAAGAGCGTAACATAATCCTGCAACTCAAACTCCTTGCCGACGTGGGGCTTGTGGGCTTCCCCAACGCCGGCAAGTCCACTTTGCTGTCGGTCATCACCTCCGCCAAGCCCAAGATCGCCGACTACCCCTTCACAACTCTCGAACCCAATCTCGGCATAGTACAATATCGCGACAACCGCTCGTTTGTGATGGCAGACATCCCCGGCATCATTGAGGGCGCCAGCGAAGGCAGAGGACTTGGGCTGCGCTTTCTGCGGCACATTGAGCGTAACTCGCTGTTACTCTTCATGATACCCGCCGACAGCGAAGACATCATCAAGGAATACAAAATCCTGAGCGCCGAACTTGCAAAATACAACCCCGACCTCGCGGAAAAGACCCGCGTCCTTGCCATCACCAAGTGCGACCTGACGGCAGAAAAACCGAAAAAACTGCCGAAAGACTTGCCGCATGTTTATATTTCAGCGGTAGCAAATCAGGGGCTTGACGACCTCAAAGACATACTTTGGAGGGAACTTACGCGCGAAACTTTTCAGGATAAAGAAAAAATTATCCACAAAAACATGGAAATCTGAAAAAAATTCATAACTTTGCACCAACGTTTTTAAATATTAAAGTTATGACTATAGATTCTATTGGAACGGCAGCCGGAACCGTTTGGACAGCATTAAGCACTTCCGGCAAACTATCGGTCAAAGACCTCAAAAAAGCAACAAAAATCAAAACGGACAAAGTCTTGTTTTCAGCCCTCGGATGGTTGGCAAAAGAGGGCAAACTCGTCTTCAATGAAACCGAAGACGACCTTTTTGTCTGGCTCGCCTAATGTTAAAAATTACAAAATTATCACGCAAAAGTTGTTTTTATTAAAAATTAAACATACTTTTGTGCGCAAATTTGGTAGCTGATGACCGATAACGAGATAAAAATGTTAGCTGTATTCGATGAGCGCGTGCATGAACTCGTCAACTTATGCACCGAAAAGCAACAGCGTGTCCACGCTCTCGAGACTTCCCTCAAAGAACATGATGAGAAGTTACAACAGTCAGTACAGGCATTGGAAATCTTGCAGACCAAATATGATAACCTGCTTACGGCTAAGCAGTTAGCCCAGAATGAGGGCGATCTGACCGATGCACGCAGGCGGGTGGGTAAATTAGTGCGGGAAGTGGATGCTTGTATGGCTCTTTTAAACGAATAGTCTATGTCGGAAGAAATTTTGATTACACTTGAAGTTATACCCGGAGGCAAACGGTATCCTTTGAAGATAAATGCAGAAGATGAGGAATTAGTTAGAGACGCTGCCGGACAGCTGCGTCAGAAGTATGTCAATTACCGGCAGACTTTCTCTAATGCTGATTTATCAGAAAGAGACCTGATGGCTATGATAGCTATTGATATGGCTGTCAGCCATTTACGACTTGAAAAGAAAAATGATACTGCTCAATATGTTTCCAAAATACAACAACTCTCCGATGAGTTGAAAGTGTTTCTCAAAGAGCAGTAAACTGTTTTTTAACAAAAAAAATTCAACGCACTGATTCGGAAAGACTTGAAGAAGTCTCGGCGAACAGTGCTTTTTTTATATATTTAAATTATTAACATACTAAAAATGAACGTATTAAGCATATCGCTAATCATAACATCCTTTCTGTTAGGGGGAGTGGTGTCATGGTATATGACAAAGAAGTTTTCAAAGGCGAGACGCGCCAAAAGACTTCAGGAGATAGAAAAAGAGACGGAAGTTCTGAAAAAGAACAAGATGCTTGAAGTAAAAGAGAAATTTATCCAGCTCAAAGCCGAACTCGAAAAGCAGGTAGCCGCCCGTAACGCCAAGATTCAGGCTACGGAGGCAAAACTGAAACAACGTGAAACGACCTTCAGCCAGCGGCAGGAAGAACTTCAACGCAAAAACGCCGAGATTGACAACATCAAGGAAAACCTCAGTTCGCAGCTTGCGGTAGTTGAAAAAAAGCGGCAGGATCTGGAAAAAGTCCATCAAAAAGAGGTCGAACGCCTTGAAACAATCGCCGGTCTGTCGGCTAACGACGCCAAAGAACGCCTGATAGAATCGCTTAAAGATGAGGCCAAAACCGACGCCTCTTCATATATAAACGAGATAATGGAAGAAGCCAAGATGACCGCCAACATGGAGGCGAAGAAGATAATCGTCAAATCCATCCAGCGCGTGGCGACCGAGACGGCGGTTGAAAACTCGGTAACAACATTCCCGATAGACAACGACGAGATGAAAGGTCGCATCATCGGCCGCGAAGGTCGTAACATCCGCGCCCTCGAAGCTGCTACCGGCATTGAAATCATCGTTGACGACACCCCCGAAGCGATCGTCCTATCCGGCTTTGATCCGGTACGCCGCGAGACAGCCCGCCTTGCCCTTCACCAGCTTGTACAGGACGGACGTATCCACCCCGCCCGCATAGAAGAGGTTGTAGCCAAGGTGAGACGTCAAATCGAAGAAGAGATCATCGAAACAGGCAAGCGCACAACAATAGACCTCGGTATTCACGGCCTTCATCCCGACCTTGTACGCATGATAGGGAAGATGAAATACCGCTCTTCATACGGTCAAAACCTGTTGCAGCACGCCCGCGAGACAGCCAACCTGTGCGCAGTGATGGCTTCGGAGCTTGGACTTAACCCCAAGAAAGCCCGCCGCGCCGGTCTGCTTCACGACATTGGCAAGGTGCCCGACGACCAGCCGGAGCTGCCGCACGCTATCCTCGGCATGAATATTTGCGAGAAATACAAGGAAAAACCCGATATATGCAACGCTGTAGGCGCTCACCACGATGAGATTGAGATGCAAACAATGATTGCGCCTATCGTGCAGGCTTGCGACGCCATCTCCGGAGCGCGTCCGGGAGCACGTCGCGAAATTGTCGAAGCTTATCTCAAACGCCTCAATGACCTTGAAAATTTGGCAATGTCGTATCCGGGAGTCATCAACACTTACGCTATTCAGGCCGGACGCGAACTGCGCGTCATCGTCGGCGCCGATAAGATTGACGATAAGAGCGTTGAGAGCCTGTCGAACGAGCTTGCTAAGAAGATTCAGGACGAAATGACATATCCCGGACAGGTGAAAATTACCGTCATCCGCGAAACCCGCGCCGTCAGTTACGCCAAATAAAACTTCATCGCAAAAGCTGTTTATATCTCCGCTTCAATTTTATACCGGTTCCTGTTGGGTGCATTTCGCGAAATCAACTCACCGATGAAACCGGCAAGGAACAGTTCAGTACCTATAATCATCGAAGTTAGGGATATATAGAAGTAAGGCGAGTTGGTTACCAACGGTCGCAGGTCGCCGCTCAATATAGACATCAGCTTGGCTACAAGCACCACTATCAGCGCTGCCAGACCTATCAGGAACATAAACGATCCCCATACGCCGAAGATGTGCATCGGTTTCTTACCGAACTTCGACGTGAACCACAGCGTTATAAGGTCGAGATACCCGTTTACGAACCGGTCCATCCCGAACTTGGTCTTCCCGTACTTACGGGCCTGATGACGAACCTCTTTCTCAGCTATCTTTCCGAAACCCGCAATCTTCGCAAGATATGGTATATAGCGGTGCATATCGTTATACACCTCAATATTTTTCACTACTTCAAGCTTGTACGACTTCAATCCGCAGTTGAAATCATGCAGGTTAAGCCCCGAAAATTTCCGCGCTGTGGCGTTAAACAGTTTCGATGGCAGGTTTTTAGTCAGTTTGTTATCATAACGCTTTCTTTTCCAGCCGGATACGAGGTCAAAGCCATCATTTTTTATCATACTGTACAGTTCCGGAATCTCATCGGGGCTGTCCTGAAGGTCGGCGTCCATAGTTATCACCACGTCGCCCTGCGCTTTCTGGAAACCGCAATGCAACGCAGGCGACTTGCCATAATTACGGCGAAACTTAATCCCCTTAACCTCAGGATGTTCCTTGCTTAAAGCCTCAATTATTTTCCACGAATCGTCGGTGCTGCCGTCGCTCACAAAGATCACTTCATAAGTGAAACCGTTTTCATCCATAACGCGCTTTATCCAACCATACAGTTCGGACAGCGATTCCTCCTCATTAAACAGAGGCACTACAACTGATATGTCCATTTATTTTCAACTTTTTACGGTGCAAAGATACAAAAAAACCGATTATTTTGTATCTTTGTCAAAAAAATACGTTTATGAAGAAGTTATTTTTAACAATATCGGCTGTGCTGACTGTTGCGACTGCGTGTCATTCGCAAGAGCCAATAGACTACGTCAACCCTTACATGGGCAATATCAGTCATTTGCTGGTGCCATGCTACCCTACAGTGCAGCGTCCGAACAGCTTGTTGCGCATCTATCCTAACC
>JAISTJ010000165.1 GCA_031272655.1 Tannerella sp. | reverse complement strand
AAATGGATGAAAGGCGAAGTGCCGACGCCAAACGGCAATATCCGTGTGGAGGTAAGCGAAAAGAAAATTACGATAGAAACGGCTGCAAAAGGTACAGGCATACTGCGCTTTAAGAGCGTCCGTAAGCCGAGTTGCAAAACAGCGACTGTCCGCAAAGTGGCGGACGGACAGTACGAAATTGACCTGCAGCCAGAAAAAATTTACGAGGTTTTTAGATAAAAGATTTGAAAAATCAAAAATTCCGTATTATCTTTGCAACGAGTTTAACTAATAATTAAAAAAAGATGAAAAAGTATGAATGTATAGCCTGCGGGTACATTTATGACCCCGAAACAGGCGATCCGGACAGTGGAATACAACCCGGTACTGCTTTTGAAGATATACCGGAAGATTGGGTTTGCCCGCTTTGCGGCGTCGGCAAAGACCAGTTTGAAGTTGTAGAATAATTTATGTTTTTGGATGTTGTTAGCCGATAGCTTCGCTAAGAGCGAGGCTGTCGGCGTTTTTTGTTACCGAATGGGTTATTTTATCCGCTTCCTTGTCGTAATCCAGCAGTATTTCTGCGCCTTCGGAGACATTTTCACGGATAATAACATCTGCTAATTCATCTTCAACATATTTCTGAATCGCACGTTTCATCGGACGGGCGCCAAATTGTGCATCGTAACCTTTTTTGATGATATAATCACGCAGAGTATCAGACAGTTTAATCTTATAACCTGCGCTTCCGATTCTTTCAAGCACCTTTTTAAGCTCAATATCAATGATTTGATTGATAGATTCTTTATCTAACGGGGCGAAAATCACCGTATCGTCAATGCGGTTCAAAAATTCCGGTGCAAAAGCTTTGTTAAGCGCCTTTTTAATAACATTTTGCGCTATTTCCTTATCGCTTTGTTCGGCGTTTTGAAGTTGGAAACCTATCCCGCGCCCAAATTCTTTAAGCTGACGGGTGCCGATGTTTGACGTCATGATAAGGACAGTGTTTTTGAAGTCCACTTTGCGACCGAGGCTGTCGGTGAGATGACCTTCGTCGAGCACCTGCAAGAGTAGGTTAAACACGTCAGGATGAGCCTTTTCCATTTCATCGAGCAGGACGATAGAGTAGGGGTGGCGGCGCACTTTTTCAGTCAGTTGCCCGCCTTCTTCGTAACCGATGTATCCGGGAGGCGCTCCGATAAGTCGCGAGACCGCGAACTTCTCCATATATTCGCTCATATCTATCCTGATAAGCGATTCTTCGGCGCCAAACATAAATTCAGCGAGCACTTTCGCCAAATATGTCTTGCCGACGCCGGTCGGACCGAGAAACATGAATGTGCCGATAGGTTTTTTCGGGTCTTTGAGGCCTATGCGGTTGCGTTGGATAGCCTTAACTATCTTATGCACAGCCTCATCCTGACCTATTACTTTCTTTTTCAGGACATCTTCCATTTCGAGCAGCCGTGCGTTTTCTGTTTTGGCTATCCGCTGAACGGGGACGCCCGACATCATCGCAATCACTTCCGCAACTATCTCTTCATCAACGGTTTCGCGGTTTTCTTTCATTTCGCTTTCCCATTTGCCTTTGGCTTCTTCGAGTTTGTTAAGCAAAATGCGTTCGTTGTCGCGATAGCTTGCTGCAAGCTCAAAATTTTGCGCTTTGACGGCTTCCTGTTTCCCGCTATTGATTTTTTCTATCTGCTTTTCAAGATCCTCAATGTATTGAGGCACAACGATATTGTTGATGTGCATTCTTGAGCCGGCTTCATCCAAGGCGTCTATCGCTTTGTCGGGGAAGTAGCGGTCGCTTATATAGCGGTCGGTCAGGCGTACGCACGCTTCGAGCGCTTCATCGGTGTAGTGGGTGTTATGGTGATCTTCGTAACGTTCCTTGATGTTATGAAGTATCGTCAAAGTCTCTTCGTTAGTGGTCGGTTCGACGAGAATCTTCTGGAAACGGCGTTCTAAGGCGCCGTCTTTTTCGATGCTTGTGCGGTATTCGTTGAGGGTGGTGGCTCCTATACACTGTATTTCGCCGCGTGAAAGCGCCGGTTTGAGGATATTGGCGGCATCCATTGAGCCTGAAGCTGCGCCGGCGCCTACCATTGTATGGATTTCGTCCATGAACAGTATGATGTTCGGATTTTTAAGAACTTCGTTGAGGATAGCTTTCAGGCGCTCTTCAAACTGCCCGCGATACTTGGTTCCGGCGACGATTGCCGCCATATCAAGGTTTATTATGCGTTTATTAAAGAGGATGCGTGAAATTTTATGCTGTATAATCCTGATTGCCAGCCCTTCCACGATAGCTGACTTGCCGACTCCCGGTTCGCCTATCAGCACGGGATTGTTTTTTTTGCGGCGGCTCAAAATCTGCGCTAAACGTTCAATCTCTTTGTCGCGCCCTACAATAGGGTCAAGTTTGCCGTCCGACGCCATTCGTGTCAGGTCTGTGCCGAATGCGTCAAGAACGGGAGTGTCTGATGTGCTCTTAGCGGCTTGCGAAGCGGCAGCGCTGCCTTTTGACGAGGATGCGTCTCCGGATGAGCTTTTGCCGGATGACGAAGATGATTTCGAGGCTTCATCTTCGTCTTCTTCATCCTCTTCGGTGTAGCCGCTGCGGATTTTTTTTGTCTTCTCTTCGGAATATTTTATCTGATTTTGAGGCTGTTCCTCAACCGTTTTTGTGTTCATAATAAAATCGTAAACGTTTTGATAATCAATATTTTTATACTCAAGCAGTTTTGTAACCGTATTTTTGGGATCTCTCAGGATTGAAAGCAACAGGTGTTCGGTGCCGGTGTAATCGCTTTTGAGTTGAAGCGCTTCGAGGGCGCAGGCGTTAAGAATCTGTTCTGCGGCTTTGCTCATTACAATGTCATTGAGCTTGATACTCTGCATGTTATCTACATTTTTACGCATCACATTCTCTATATTGCTCTTCAATTCGGCGAAATTTACGTTCATAGAAGTAAGAATCCGGCACGCTTTTCCTTCGCCTTCGCGCAGGATGCCAAGCGCCAGATGTTCTGCAAAAATGTGAAAATTACATAGCCTTGAAGCTTCTTCGCGGCTGTATTCGATCACATCTGCAAGTCGTTTTGTATAAGTTTTCTTTACCATATTCTAAATGTACGTTATATTCAGTTTATCAAAAATCATGCCATAAATTAACTATCTGATAATCAGGAGTTTAAATTAAAACTTTTCGCGGAATGAGCCGGCACGCCATTCGTAAACCAACGGCTTTTTGATTAGAAAGGGTACGGCTTTCCGGAAGGATTCTTCGTCTAAGTAGCGAGGAGTGGTAAAATCTGCCGTCAGATCCGTATTATCCTCATTAAGAGAATATTTCATCAGGCAGATATCCAAACTTGCCATTGCATCAATATAGTCGGGCGAATTGTTGCCGGCTTCGGTATTGATGAATTTGTTTAAGTTCGGAGCTGTAAATATCTCATTATCAGGTAATTGCTTCCAATCGGTGGAATAAAATTTTACTTGACTGTCGGCCACCGGCGCATAAACCGTTGTTACCATGCAAATTATATTGGTGTTGTTGATGAGCGGCAGCAGTTTCAACTCAATGGACGAGCGCTCGGTAGTGTTGAGCAGCAGATAGTTATCGCTCATCTTAAGCAAAGTTGATTTGCCGTGCATAGTATTTTCGAGAGTAGCCGTTTTGCCCGCATTATAGAGGTCAATCAAGTCCTTCCGCCAAGCGCTTTCGAGCTGCGGAACCATATCGTCGGGAATGTTGACAAACAGTTGGTCAATGGTTTGCGAGTAGGAATTGACCGCTGTAAAAAACATCAAAATGCTAATAATCAGTAGTTTCATAAAATTTTACTAACAAATTCGTCCACAAATGTACAAAAAATATTTTAAAGTTTATGGTTTATGGTTTATAAGTTTAAAGTTTAAAGTTTATAAGTTTATAGTTTATAAGTTTATAGTTTATGGTTTATAAGTTTTAAGTTTATGGTTTATAAGTTTATGGTTTATAGTTTGATGTTAACGAAACCTCCGACCTTAAATCCGAAACACCTCCTCCGGATATTCGACTGAAGCTAATGAGAGACCGTGCGCGTCGGCGGAGGAGCCTGCGAGGCGGCGGTCTTTGGCTTCAATTGTTTGCCTGAAGTCTTCAATAGAGCGTTTGCCGCGTCC
>JAISTJ010000137.1 GCA_031272655.1 Tannerella sp. | reverse complement strand
GCGAACTTGGCAACCTGACAAACTGGCAACAGCATATTATCGCTTACGATATTGACCGTAACGACGAAAGTTTGAAAGAATTGACTCTCGAAGAGCTTCCCGAAGAATCGCTGCCGGATAAAGCGCCTGTATATCAGCCGCGTATCATAGTTCCGGAATTGCGAACCGTCATTGATAAAGGCGAAGAACTGACAATTCCGGTGATAGTAACCGAAAAAGAAGCCGCCTGCAAACCCGTTCTCAAATACAGGAATATTGGATCAAAAACATTTAAGACGGCTGAATTACAGCATATTAACCGCTGCGTTTATAAAGCTACGATACCCACAAACAAAATCAAAGGCGATTTTGAATACTACATCGAATACGCCTCAAAATCAGGCGAAACGCTGTATTTCCCCGCGACGGCACCCGAACTCAATCAGTCGGTTGTTGTGTGGTAGGCTGTTCGATATCCGACTCCTTCATACTCAGTCCAATACGCTTCCTTGTGCGGTCTATTTCAATCACTTTCACTTTGACGTGTTCGTGAATGGAGACAATCTCCGAAGGGTCGGCAATGAAGCGGTTGGCGAGTTGTGAGAGGTGCACCATGCCCGATTCCTTGATGCCTATATCCACAAAAGCGCCGAACTTGGTGATATTAGTAACAATTCCGGGCACAACCATTCCGATCCGGAGGTCGTCAACGGTTTTCACCGTCGGGTCAAACTCAAATACCTGTATTTTGTCGCGCGGGTCACGTCCGGGCTTGCCGAGTTCGCCCATTATATCAAGTAAAGTCGGTATCCCGACAGTGTCGGTTATATAGTTTTCAAGCTTAATTTGCGACCTCAGGTTTTCGTCCGAAAGCAGGTCGCTGACGTTGCAATCCATATCGGCAGCCATTTTTTCGACTACCGGATAGCTTTCGGGGTGAACTGCCGAGTTGTCAAGCGGGTTTTCGGCATTCTGGATACGCAGGAAACCGGCGCTTTGTTCAAACGATTTAGGCCCCATTTTCGGAACGTTCATCAGCTCCTGCCGGGAGCGGAACATCCCGTTCTCAGAGCGGTAATTGACAATGTTTTGCGCTAACGCCGGGCCGATGCCAGAAACGTATGTCAGCAAATATTTGCCGGCAGTATTGACGTTCACGCCAACTTTGTTTACGCACAGCTCAACTGTCCTGTCAAGTGCATTTTTAAGCGCGGATTGATCCACATCGTGCTGATACTGACCGACTCCGATTGATTTAGGGTCAATTTTAACCAATTCGGCTAACGGATCCATCAGCCTTCTGCCGAGCGAAACGGCGCCGCGAACAGTAACATCGTAATCGGGAAACTCCTCGCGGGCTATTTTTGAAGCCGAATAGATGCTGGCGCCCTGCTCGCTGACGCTGAAAATCTGCAGTTTACGGTCGTAACGGACATTTTGCACCAACTGCTCGGTCTCGCGACCGGCCGTGCCGTTACCGACGGCAATTGCCTCTATATCAAACTGTTCGACTAAGTGTGCAATCTTCTTCATAGCGCCGGTGCGGTCCGATTGCGGCGGGTTAGGGTAGATGGTTTCGTTGTGAAGCAGGTTTCCCTGTTCATCGAGGCAAACAACCTTACAGCCTGTGCGATACCCGGGATCTATGCTCAATATGCGCTTATGGCCAAGAGGCGGCGCAAGCAGCAGTTGCCGCAAGTTTTCCTCAAAGATACGGATTGCTTCCCTGTCGGCGATTTCTTTGCTTGAGGCGGCAAACTCCGTTTCAATAGAGGGTTTTAATAGTCGTTTGTAGCTGTCTATCAGGGCTTTTTCCACATGTTTGGCCGACTCGTTGCTTGTCTTTAAAAATATCCGGGACAATCTATCAAGAGTATTCGCTTCGTCGGGCGAGATGTCCACTTTCAGAAACCCTTCCGTTTCGCCGCGTCTTGCAGCAAGCAGGCGGTGGGAGCTGACACGTCGGAGAGGCTCGCTGTAATCGTAATAGTCGCGATATTTGCTGCCTTCAGCCTCTTTTTCTTTGATGACGCGGCTTGAAAGGACAGCCCCGCGTGAAAAAGCCATCCGCACAGTGTTTCGCGCCGCGCCGTTCTCATTAATCCATTCGGCGATGATGTCACGTGCCCCCGATAATGCTTCCTCTGTGTTGGGAACAGCATCCGAAAGAAATCTCTCTGAAATCTTATCTGGGTTCGTAACTTTCTGAGACATAATCATTTTAGCCAACGGCTCAAGACCTTTTTCACGTGCAACCTGCGCTCTTGTACGGCGTTTAGGCTTGTAAGGCAGATAGATATCCTCAAGCTCGCTCGAAACCCACGCTGCATCAATCTTTTCGCGCAGTTCATCGGTCATCTTGCCCTGTTCCGTTATCGTTGCGATAATCGTCTCCTTGCGCTCGGTTATTTCTTGAAGACGCTTGTATTCATCAGCTATATCCGCTATCTGCACTTCGTCCAATCCGCCTGTCCGCTCTTTTCTGTAACGGCTGATAAAAGGTATCGTGCCGCCGTCGTTAAGCAACAAAAGTGTTTCAGATACCTGCCTTTCAGATATTTGCAGTTTATTGGCTATTAATGAAGGTATTATCTCGTTCATCTGCTTAAAATTTTCTGCAAATTTATGAATTTTTTGTTGGTTTTCAAAAATATTCCCTATATTTGTGCTTTTAAAAACGGATTTTTATGTATCGCATACTGATTATTGCATTGGCATTTTGCGGCTCGTGGGCGCTTGCAGTGCAGAGTGTGGCTCAAAAATTGGAACTTATGAAACTTTTGCCGGAACGGTTTGATAACTATAAAGTTACGGATTGGCTTGATTATGAGGGAGAAGCGCTCTACGACTATATCAACGGCGGGGCGGAGTTGTACATGTCGTACGGTCTGAAAGGCATGACCGGCGCGAAGTACAACGGCGAGGGACTGCCGCAGATAACCGTCGAAGTCTATGAAATGACCTCAGCGCCAAATGCTTACGGGGTTTTTACTCAAGGGCGCGAAAAAGAACAGCACGAGTTCGGACAAGGCTCGCAGCGCTTCGATGACTTCATAATCTTTTGGAAAGAAAGGTATTACGTGGCTATTACTACGCAAAAACCGCTTCCGGAAAGCCAAAAGGCAATGTCGCACCTTGCGGCGTTGCTCGACAAAGGCATAACAAAAACAGGCTCAATCCCTGCAATAATCGGGGATATTCCACAGGAAGACCTTGCGGAAGCGGGTTATTTATATTTTCATCACTATGTATGGCTGAACGCATATCTGTTTATCGCTGATTATAACATAGTTAACATATCCGATTCAACGGATGCGATTTTAGCGAAATACGGACCTCCGGACGCCCGCTGTTACCTTTTAATGGTTGATTATCCGACTGTCAATGAGGCAGATACAGCATTTAAACAGTTGAAAGACAAGTTTGCGCCGGAGAAAAAAGAAGAATTGCGGCCATTGCTGCAAATTGAGGATGGCACATGGTTTTCGACCTGGACGCAAGGCAAACGCCTCTGCGCCGTTTTTAACGGCATAACAAAAGAACAAACAGAAAAATTATACAACAACTTAAAAAAGAATTGATTATGGAAACAATTACAAGAAGAGAATTATTAAAACGTACGGCAATGATGGCTGCCGGAAGCGCCATATTGCTTAACCGTCCGGAAATGGTATGGGCTGATACTAAGGCATCTACGGCCGACAAGAGCCGTGTGGTGCTTGTGCGCGATGAGTTGCTTTATGCGCATGGCGATACGCCTGATGCAGGTATAACAGGGCTTCTGCTTGACGAAGCCGTTTGCCGCCTGACCGACAAAAAGACGCCTGCCGAAGCGTGGGCAAGTATCATCAAACCCTCTGATATTGTGGGTATTAAGACCAATGTATGGCAGGAATTTCCAACTCCGCCGGAAGTCAATGAGGCCTTGAAAGCCCGCGTGCTTGGCGTTGGGGTTAAAGAAGAAAACCTCAGCATAGACGATCGCGGAGTGAAGCAAAACCCTGTCTTTCAGAAGGCTACGGCGCTGATAAACACTCGCCCGATGCGCACACACGCATGGTCGGGGGTAGGCTCGCTGATAAAAAATTACATCATGTTTGCCGAGAAACCATCTGATTATCACGAAGATTCATGCGTCGTACTCGGTTCGTTGCAGGAACTGCCCTTAGTAAAAGGCAAGACGCGGCTTCATGTGCTGGTGATGTTCAATCCGCAGTTTCATCACACTGTTCAAAGCAAGGCTTCGCCTGAACATCAATGGCATTACAACGGTCTGTTAGTCGGTTTTGACCCTGTCGCCGTTGATTCTGTCGGGTTGCGTATCATTGAGGCAAAGCGCCGCGAGTTTTTCAAGGAAGACCGTCCGCTCAACCCGCCTGCAAAGCATATCGCCGCCGCCGACACCCGCTACCATCTCGGTACGGCAGACCCCGCCAAAATAGAACTTATCAAACTCGGCTGGGACAAAGACATTTTTGTGTAGATTTTATCCGACTTCTCTGTGAAGAGGTCTTATTTTATCATAAATTTTCCGAATTTCGCCTTCCGTTTCGTTTTTATTATTACTTTTGCATCGGTAATATAAATATAGGCTTAATATGAGAAAATTTACTGAAATTATAATTTGTGTATCCGCTGTCTTGGTTGCAGGATGCGCCAGGCAGCGGCAGGGAGACGCAGCAGAGGCTTTGCGGACTGTCAGAACCGATACTGTGCGGGCTTGGGGCGCTACTCCGGCGTCCGTTTTTCCGGGCAAGATACGGGCGGCGGCGGACGTCAGTCTGGCGTTCCGCATAGCCGGTCCTGTATTAAAAATTGTTGCGGAAGAGGGGCGTTTCGTGCGCAAAGGGCAGACGCTGGCTGAACTTGACGCACGCGACTATCGCCTGCAGTTGGACGCAACGGAGGCTGAATATAAGCGTATTAAGGCGGAAGCCGACAGGGTTATAGAACTGCACGGCAAGGGCAGCGTAACGCCAAACGACTATGACAAAGCGGTTTACGGTTTGAAGCAAATCACCGCCAAGTTGGACGCGCACCGTAATGCGCTGAACGATACGCAGTTGAAAGCGCCTTTTGACGGTTACATACAGAAGCGTTTCTTCAACGGCGGCGAGACGGTAGGCGCCGGAACGCCCGTACTCTCTATGATTGATGCGGGCAGTCCGGAGGTCGAAATCAACATCCCCGCCTCGGAGTTTATCCGCCGCGAGCGCTTCAAAGCCTTCAACTGTACGGTGGAAGTATTCCCCGACAAGGTATATACGCTTGACCTGCTGGGTATTACGCAAAAGGCGAACATGAACCAACTTTATACTGTGAGACTTAAGTTTCAAAAGGCGGATGCCCCCTTGCCATCGCCCGGCATGATGACAATGGTGAACATCCTCTACACCACCGAAGAGACCGCATTGGTGCAGATACCTTACTCGGCGCTGTTTGAAAAAGACGGACGCTCTGCTGTTTGGGTGTATAATGCTGACAGCGAGACCGTTACGGCGCGTATAGTGAAACCGTCGGAACTGCTGACCGAGGGCGTTATAGTGATTTCGGAAGGGCTGCGCGAGGGCGAGGTCATCGTCTCGGCGGGCGTTCACGTCCTGAAAGAGGGCGAGCGGGTACGCCTGCTGCCGCCCGTTTCATCAACCAACACCGGTAAACTGCTATGAAGGACGTCGGTAAATGGGCATTGAGTAACAGTAAGTTAGTTTACTTCCTTATTGCGGCGCTGCTTGTGGGCGGGGCGAAGTCGTTCTACGAGATGAGCAAACTCGAAGACCCTGAAATCAAGGTCAAGCAGGCGCTCGTCATCACCACCTTTCCGGGCGCGTCGGCGCATCAGGTGGAGTTGGAAGTAACTGATTTATTGGAGAAAAGCATACGCACGATGAAAGACCTCGAATCGGTGCAGAGCCGCTCTATGAACGATGTGTCGATGATAACGGTGAACCTCTCGACGCTGGTGCGCAACGAGGATGTTGACGACTGCTGGACAATGCTGCGGCGCAAGGTCGGCGACGTGCAGGGGCAGTTGCCCGAAGGGGCGCAGAACTCCGTTGTGATGGACGATTTCGGCGATATGTACGGCATGTTCTACGCTTTTACGTCCGACGGCTTCTCGGAAGAGGAGACGAGCAACTATGCGCAACTCGTACAGCGTGAAATTCAGGCGCTTGAGGACGTTGTGCGGGTCAATATCTATGGCGAACTGAAGGAGAGCATCGAAATCGCTCTCTATGAAGACCGTATGGCGCATCTTGGGGTGATGCCGGCGGAGGCGCTTGCTACGTTAAACGGTCAGAATCAGACTGTTTACTCCGGATACTACGAGACCGGCGACAATCGCCTGCGCGTAACCGTGAGCGACAAGTACCGCACGGTGGAAGACATTGAAAATCTGATTATTCAGGGGCATGAGAACGACCAACTGCGGATGCGCGACATTGCGAAAATAACGCGCACGACGGAGAAGCCGGTGCGTAACCTTATGCGCTACGACCGTCAGCGGGCGCTCGGCATAGCCATTGCCGCCTCTAAAACCGCTGATATTACGAAAGTCGGCAAGCAGGTGGACGAGCGTCTGGCGGAACTGTCGGCTCACCGCCTGCCCGCCGGGTTCGAGTTTCACAAGGTGTTTTTCCAGCCCGCCCGCGTCAACGACGCTATCGGTACGTTCATGCTCAACCTCGCCGAATCGCTTGCTATTGTGATATTTATACTCATGCTGACGATGGGCTTCCGCAGCGGCGTGATTATAGGCTGCAGCCTTGTGATAGTCGTCATCGGTTCGTTCCTGATACTCAACTTCTTCCATGGCACTTTGCAGCGCGTCTCGCTTGCAGCCTTCGTGCTGGCTATGGGTATGCTGGTGGACAATGCAATAGTGATAATCGACGGAATATTAGTTGATTTGAAGCGCGGTCAGCCACGCGAGGAGGCGCTGACGGCGATAGGTCGCAAGACCGCCATGCCTCTGCTTGCTGCCACACTGATAGCCATCCTCGCCTTCTTTCCTATCTTCCTCTCGCCCGATACGGCGGGGATTTACGTGCGCGACCTGTTCATCGTCCTCGCCGTTTCGCTGCTGCTCAGTTGGGTGATGGCGCTGACGCAGGTGCCGCTTCAGGCGCGCTTTATGCTGCATGTCAAGCCTTCGGGCGACCCTGCCTCGCTCTACGACAATAAGTACTACCGCGCCCTGCAACGCACTCTTCGCTGGACGCTGCGTAACAGGACGTTAACTCTCGGAGGCGCTGCTATACTGCTGATAGCCTGCGCTTTTTGCTACCGTCTCCTGCCGCAGGGCTTCTTCCCCGATATGATTTACGACCAACTTTATATCGAGTACAAACTGCCGGAAGGGACGTCTTCCGCACGTGTGGAAAGAGATTTGCGCGAGATAGAAGATTACCTGTTTCAACGACCTGAAATAAAGCATGTTACGACATCCGTTGGCGGCACTCCCGCACGTTACAATTTAGTAAGAAGCATTGCCGACCCGTCGCTTTCCTACGGCGAACTGATAGTGGATTTCACCTCGCCTAAAGAGTTGGTTTCCAACATGAAAGAGATACAAACGTACTTAACTGATTATTACCCCGATGCTTACGTGCGTATTAAGCGCTATAATCTTATGTATAAGAAATATCCAATCGAACTGCAGTTCAACGGACCTGACCCTGCCGTGCTTCGCTCGCTGACGGCGCAGGCGATGGACATAATGCGGCGCAGCGACAAGATTTTCCTCGTCAATAGCGACTGGGAGCCGAAAACGCCGGCGCTGACGGTGAACTACAATCAGCCGGTGGCGCGTAACATCGGGTTAAGCCGTCAGGACGTCGGTCTGTCGCTGCTGACCGCCACCGGAGGCATCCCTGTCAGCGCTTTCTACGAGGGTACGCGCAGCCGCACTATTTATCTTAAATGCGTTGATAAAGAGGGCAAACCGATAGAATCGCTCGAAAACTCGCCGGTATTCAGCATGTTACCCTCGCTTGGTCGCCTCTCGCTTGACCGCCGCACTGTTCAGGGCTTGATGACCGGCGCAATAACGGAGGAAGACGTGCTGGAATCGCTGCTCGGAACAGTGCCTCTCAGTCAGGCTACGCAGGGCGTAAGCATAGTTTGGGAAGACCCGGTAGTGGTGCGCTACAACGGTCAGCGCTCAATGCGGGCGCAGGGCAACCCCGTCTTTGGCGTCAGCGTCGAGGACGCGCGGCAAAGCATCCTCGACGAGGTCTCGCAAATCGCTCTGCCGGAGGGCTATTCGCTACGATGGGAAGGCGAATATCGCGCCAGCAGTCTGGCTATGAAATACCTTTTCAAGAACCTGCCGCTCGGCGTTATACTGATGATTATCATACTGATAGCGCTCTTCCGCGACTACCGCAAGCCGCTTATCATCTTCTGCTGCATACCGCTGATAATGGTAGGCGTCATCATCGCTATGCTGCTGACAGGCAAGACTTTCGGCTTCGTGGCGATAGTAGGGACGCTGGGGCTGATGGGTATGATGATAAAGAACGGCATAGTGCTGATGGACGAGATAGTGCGTCAGACGGAGGCGGGCGTAGAGCCGGTCAAGGCGCTGCTTGACAGCGCTGCGGCGCGTTTTCGCCCCGTAATGATGGCGTCCCTGACCACTATCGTAGGCATGGCGCCGCTCATCACCGACGACCTCTTCGGCTCTGCCGCCGTAACAATCATGGGCGGCTTGCTCTTCGGCGCCCTTATCACCCTGCTCATACTGCCCGCGCTGTATGCCTCCTTCTTTAAATTAAGAATTAAGAATTAAGAATTAAGATGAAAAATAATATACTGATAATTATTATGTTATGTGGCATTTTTGAGGCGGCGGCGCAGCAGCAGACGCTGACGCTTGAGAGGTGTCGCGAGATGGCGCTTGAGAACAACAGGGCGGGGGCGATAGCGGAGAAGACGGCAGAGAAGACGGGCTATGAATCAAAGAGTTACTTTGCCAATTTCTTTCCGAAGTTCTCGCTGTCAGGCGCTTATATGTTTACTGACGCGGCGTTTAAAAAGACGATTGCAGGCGCCTATTTGCCGACATTCGTCCCTGACCTTACTACGGGGGCGCTGCAGCCCAACATAGTAACGATGCCCGACGGCTCGCCGGTTATCGGCGCCGATGGCAATCCCGTCTTTCGCGAGTACGCCTACTTCCCCGATATGTCGTTTGACCTGAAAATGAGCGGCACATATTTTGCCGGTTTGCGAGCCGAGCAACCCGTCTATATGGGCGGCAAGATAGTCGCCGCCTATCGTATGTCGCAGATTGGCAAGGACATAGCGGCGTTAAACAAACAACTGACACGTGCCGAGATAATAGTCCGTACCGACGAAGCCTACTGGCTGCATGTCAAGGCTGTGGAATCGTTGAAGGTGGCGCAGGCGTTTCAAAGCGTAGTAAGCGAACTTCTGAAGAATGTGAGCAATGCGCAGAAGACGGGCTTGAAGAGCCGCAACGATGTGCTGAAGGTGCAGGTGCAGTTTAATAAGGCACAGTTGCAGGTACATAGGGCAGAGAATGCTATTGCGCTGTCGCGGATGAACTTGTGTCAGGTAGTGGGGTTGGCGCAGGACGCGCGCTTTGAGGTTTCAGGTTCAATGTTTCAGGTTTCAGACGGGGAGGATAGGGTTTCAGGTTCAAAGTTTCAGGTTTCAGACGGGGAGATTGCTTCGTACCTCGCAATGACGGGAAAAGAAGGCGCAATGACGGGAAAAGAAGGCGCAATGATGGGAAAAGAAGGTGCAATGACGGGGGAAGGAGGTGCAATGACGGGGGAAGGAGGCGCAATGACGCCCCCCGATTCATCACTCATCACTCATCACTCATCACTCTCCATTGAGTTCCGTCCCGAATACGGCATCCTCGCGAAGCAAGTGGACTTGAAGTCGCAGCAAATCAAACTTGTACGCAGCGATTTTCTGCCTAACATCGGTATAGGCGCCAACTATGGCTATATGCGGGGCTTGGAACTGAACGGTACGCCACTGCTCGACAAGGCGTCGTTTTCGGCTATTGTAACAGTCAGCATCCCCGTCTTTCACTGGGGCGAGGGCATGAACAAGATACGCGCCGCCCGCGCCGAGAAACAGATAGCCGAACTGCAGCGCGAGGAGATGAACGAGAAGATGGAATTGGAGGCGATGCAGGCTCGTCAGCGGTTGAGCGAGGCGGCAATGGAAGCAGTGATGACCGCCCGCGCTTTAGAGCAGGCAGCCGAGAACATGCGCGAGAGCCGCGACCGTTACGAAGCCGGCATGGAGAGCCTTGCCGACTATTTGGAAGCCCAGACCATCCACAGCCAAGCCGGTCTCT
>JAISTJ010000066.1 GCA_031272655.1 Tannerella sp. | reverse complement strand
ACTTTGAGTTAAGGGAATGATAAAATCGGCTCATAGCGGTGTTTTTCCTTGCCCCGCACGACGCCATGAGCGCGGCGACGCCCAGCGCCACCGCCGCCCAAAGCCCAAAATGTTTCATCCGCTCAATATTCATTTTCGTTTCGAAAAGACGCATTATAACTTAATAATAACTGCAAAACGGGCGTTTTATTGTGTGCGGGGCTTTGTTGCAGGGGGGCTGGATTGCTTCACTTCGTTCGCAATGACGGGGGGAGGGGCGTTCGCAATGACGGAAAAGGTGTTCACAATGATGAGGAAGGCGTTCGCAAAGGGTGGGTGTTCGTGATGGACGCTTCTTATTTTGCTAAGAATGCGACGCCGATCATTATGAAAATGATTCCTATCCAGCGTGTTGGAGGGATGGATTCGTGAAAGATTAAGAGAGCGGCGATTGCGCCGAAGATGTAACTGATGCTGATAAGCGGATAGGCGATTGATAGCGGGTGATTCTTGATGATCCAAAACCATAGCAGCGAGGCGGCGCCCATTGACAGGCCGGAAGCGAGCAGCTGCCAGTTGGCAAACAACTCGCGGAAAAACTTCCACGTCCAGCTGAACTTGTCCATCCGAAGCATTGCCATCTTCAGAAATACCTGACCAGCAGCCAGAAATATACATTGTACTATAGAAAAACAAATTAAGCGGAACATGATGAAAGAAGTATCAAAGAGTGAGACCTGTTGTGCCAGTGATTATGAACGAGAATGTGCTTAACTCCTTTAATATCAGAGTTTTCGTTCTTGACGAGAAATGCAGGTATAAAACCTTTGCGCAGGCATGTTACGGCGGCATAAACGCCAAGCGCCGATGAAGAAAACGACTCGCCGAAGATGTGCCTGTACTGTAATAACGGGCGGTCGCCGAAGCAAGCGTTTGCTATATTGTTGTATATCAGATCGTTATCAGGATTAGTATTAATGCCTGTCATCACCGCATCAATATCCTGAAGTTTTAAACCTGCTCTTGTCAGCATTGCATTAAGACCTGCGTTCAAATTTTCTGCCGATGGGTGGTTAAATAGCTCTATATCAGTTATTTTGCAGATAGATTGTGCTGTTTTCTCTTTATTTACGAACATACTGACCGATGCTTCGCTTGCAAAACAGTTCTGCTTGTGGGAAGCGCCGCGTACGAAATCCCAAACGCCTACGCGCCCGAAGAAGACATAATAATCGTCCGTCAATTCGTCAAAACCTCCCACCAATGCGTTGTTGATGCGATTTTGGCGAATTTGCAGCCATGCGTCGAAGAGTGCGTTATCGAACGAAGCGCCCCGATGAACAAAAGTGTTGTTGTAGCCATGACATTTGAGGTCTATTGCTATCGTTGAGCTGATGATGTTGTGGGTGGATTGCATGAAAAAGGTTGGTTGCAGGTATTGCTCGCCGTTGTTCATTATTGACCAGAGAAATTTTTCGGTGTTTTCGATACAACCCAGACCTGTGCCGCTGATGATGCCTTCAGGCATTGTTACGGAGGCGTCTTTGAGGGTCTGCCGCGACAGTAAGACTGCGCGTTTGAGCAGTTTGCACATCCTTCTTGAAGCAAGCGAAGGGAAATGGGGCGCGAAATCGGGGTCTGAAGCCAGTACACGTCTGTCGCCGTAGAAGACTGGAGCTTCAAACCACTCGTCCGTAAGCGGTTTCTGAACAGATATTTGGTTTGCCGACTGGATGTACATTTTTTAGTGAATTAAAAATTAAGAATTGAGAATTAAGAATTGAGAATTGAGAATTAAGAGATAAGAACTTATAAACTTATAAACTTATAAACTTCAAACCTAAACCCCTGAAATAACAATCGCCGAATCGTTGCCTCCGAACCCGAAGGAATTGGAAAGGACGTGTTTTATAGGGCGTTTGGGGTGCGGGTCGGTTACTGGGGTAAAGTTATGCTCTTCGATTTTGTCTTTGAAGTTCATGTTCACCGGCAGAAACTGATGCTCTATAGCGAGCAGCGACACAACAGCTTCAAAGCTGCCTGCCGCACTCGTTGTATGACCTGTAAAAGCCTTTATTGAAGAGATCGGGGGCATGTTGTCGCCGAAAAGCCGCATAGCTGCGATGCCTTCGGTGAGGTCGTTGTTCGGCGTCCCTGTGCCGTGAGCGTTGATGTAATCAATCTCTTCGGGCTTCAAACCGGCGTTTTCAACCGCTCCCCGCATAGCAAGGTACGGTCCGTAGCCGTCGGGAGATGAAGCTGTCGGGTGAAAAGCGTCACATGCGTTGCAATATCCTGATATTAAGCCTATTGGCTTTACATTGCGTTGAATCGCCGATTCTTCCGATTCGAGGACAAGATAGCCTGCGCCTTCGCCGAGATTGATGCCGGCGCGGTTGCAGTCAAACGGTTTGCATACATCGCTGTCAAGAATCATCAACGTATTGAAGCCGTTCACGTGGTAGCGCGACAGACATTCTGTGCCGCCTGCAACGACGATGTCAGCCCGTCCCTCTTTTATCAGGTCGGCGCCAAGCATCAGCGCGTTCGCAGATGACGAGCAGGCGGTCGCAATGGTCGAAACCATCGAGAACCCGTTGTTGAACCATGCGGCGATCTGTTCGGTGCAGGCGCCGCAGTCATTAAGCTCAATATAAGCGTTTTCCGAATCGTTGTTCAGGAAATCCATATATTTGAGTTCCGCTTTATCCATGCCTCCAACAGTTATGCCGGAAATGAAAGCTATCCGAAGTTTCTTATTATCAGGCCTTTGTACAAGAGGAAAGATCTGCGCCTGAATCAAAGCCTCTTTGACGGCCGGAATAGCAAGAAGCGAAGAGCGGATAAAAGCGTCGCCGCGTTTTATGCCAATCATCTCCTGCAACTCGTCGTTGCTGAACTTCACCTCGCCGACTTTCTGCTCCGTATGGGTCGTTTTAAGATATTTCACAGGCCCCACGCCCGACCGCATATTCATCAATGCGTCGAGAGTAGCCGCCTTTCCAAGGCCTGTAGCCGAGAAAACGCCTGCGCCTGTTATCGCTATCTTCATTTTGTCCTGTTAGTCTGTATGTATTCGGCCATCGTGCGTACGGTCTTAAAAATATCTTTCCCTTGCGCCGGATCTTTCAGCTTGATGCCGTAATTTTTTTCAAGTAATACTATAAGTTCCAGAGCATCAATGGAATCAAGTCCCAATCCTTCGCCGAACAACGCATCGTCGTCGGCGATATCTTCAGGTTTGACGCCTTCAAGATTAAGTACTTTGATAATCTCATTCTTTAATTCTAAAATTAATTCATCCATAAAATATATTTTAATTATTGTATAATCTATTTAAATTGCTGCCTGTCAGTGGTATATCCGTTTCCGTTTCTCCGCAGAGCGCCATCAGGCAGTCGTACGTCTCAAAGAAAGGATCTACTTCAACCCATCCTGCAAGTACGTGTTTCATTTGCGCTTGCAACAGTAAGTCGCTGACTGTGTTGCAGATAGCGTCGCTATTGAACTGCGGCAGCACGTAGAACGCGGTTTCGCCGTAGATTTTGTTGCGGATGGCGATTTCTCCCATAACGATGTTCGGCAACGTGTAAACGAAGTCCGACGGCGATGGGAAAAAATTTTCCCTGTCCTGTATCGTTTTCTGATAGTTTACGTCGGCTTCGAGCGACGAACTGCGATTGAACAGCGCCACAGCCATGTCTTGCTTCGGTTCGTCGCGATTAAATCCTTGAAGTACAAATTCGGAAGCTAAAAATCCGAGTTTCGAGAGTGCGTCCATCTTGTAGAACTTTCTGTAATCCGTTTTCAGACTTTCAAAAATTTCCGACAGTACGTCTTTCATGCACTTTTTGGTAGTTTTGGATTCAAAGACTATCCGTCCGTTGACCGTTGCGCTCCTCTCTTTAATTCTGCAATAAGCCTTGATAAATATCATAAAACGTATAAAAAAGCGGCACAAAAGTACGGAATAATTTCGTTAAAACAAAAAAATATTTTTGTAACTGCGAAAATATTGTTGTACCTTTGCAGCATAGAAACGATGATTTTGTAAGATGAAAAAGTCTGTTTTAATACTGATATGCGTGCTTTCGGGCTGCTTTTTTGCGTCGGCGCAGTACCGCTCAGCGACGGAGGCGGAGAAAAACGCTATCGTAGAAGGGATGAAGAAGGCAGCCGAAGGGATGAATTCGCTGCAATGCGACTTCGTGCAGGTCAAGGAGTTGTCGTTCATGGACGACAAGGTTACGTCCGAAGGCAAGATGTTCTTCAAGAAACCGGACAGGATACGGTGGGAGTACGTCAAGCCCTAC
>JAISTJ010000220.1 GCA_031272655.1 Tannerella sp. | reverse complement strand
GAGGCGACCTCGATTTGATACGCCGTTTGAACAACGTCATTATCAGCGCTTTGAATCTTCCACGAGAAGCGTGGCGTTTCAGTACCTATCCCTTCGGGGTTGGTCTGCATCTCGGTCTGAGCATCAGCAACTTGTACTGTGCTTTTCTTTTCACTTGTACTTGTGCAGCCTGCCGTTAAAGCAAGCGCCAAAAATAAAACTAAATTTCTCATCTTTCTTATGGTTAAATTAATATGCTTCTTAAAATCTAAGTCCTATCTTAAAGCCCATGTCGAGCACCAAACCTTTGTGGTACAGGCTATTAAGTGGTCCATCCCAGCCGCCGTTTATGTAATAAACTTTGTCATAATCGGAATTGAAATAGCTCAACCCGATAAATCCGCCTGCCGAGACACGTCTGAAAGTGCGCGTCTGGAAGCCGATACGAAGCGTGCCGCCGTAACGGCTGATAATTTGATTCGCATCCATCAACGCAGGCTCATAAAACGTCAGTCCGTCTTCTTCAAAGTCTTGAAATCCAAGTACATAATCCTCATAATGAACCTTATGACGCCTGTACTGAAACCCACAGGAGACATACATGAACGGCACGGGCAACCACTTGTAATGAACGTCGAAACCGTATCCCGAAGCTTTTTCCGCATCATTGTCTCCAAAATACGTCGCCCCGAAGACGCCTTGAAAGTTTTCACGGTGGTACAGATAACCAACAACGCCCGCTTCTATCCAATTTTTTGGGAACAGTTCGCGTTCGTAATTGATTTTCAGGCCATTGTTAAACCAATATAACGGTTCTATGGTAATTGCGTTTTGCAACGTTTCGAGCCGAGACGTTTTGCGATCGTTTTGGGCTTGAAGCGGAAATTGCATGAATACGCACAATATTATCAACAGTAACTTTTTCATAATCATCTATTTGTGCGTTTAACTTCGATACTGCCGACAAGCGACAGTTTTTCGCCGTTCGTGTCAAGTTCATACAGCCCGTCTGCGCCGATCAGGAGGATTATCTTGCTGTCAGCTAAAGGAATAACGTCGTAAGCGTCAAGCGTTCTCAGCGAGGGTATATGGCTCAGGTCGCCGATCCAGACAGGCGCTTTAACGGCGGGATCCGAGATGTCAAACACTTTCAGGCCATTGTCGCAGACGTAGAGTTTATCGGCGAGGATGCCGAGACCCCTCGGTGCGTACAGATTGCTAACGGTGTGGATAAGTTCGGGTTTTGTAATGTTTTTGAGGTCATAGACAAGCAGTTCGTTTGAGCTTCGCCCGCAAAAAGTATTCTCCGAATTAAGCGTCACGTATGCGAATCTGCCGTCCGAAACAACAGGGTCGCAACTTTTGATATGCGTTTCGTGAGCCAAGAGATTCGGGAAGTCGGGACGCGAGATGTCATAAATCAACATCCCCGTCTGTGAGCCGATGAAAAGCAACGTGTCAAGCGGGAAAATCGTCTCGGCGTCGCCTCCGAGCGTCTGGTTTTTAGATGGAAGATATGCGGGCTTTGCGGCGTCTGAAATATCAAACATCTTAAGTTCGTTATAATCAACGGTATAGAGATAGTCCCCCACAACGGCAAAACGAGCCATAGAGCCTCCCTGACCGCCTGAATTGACGCCCTCGGAAGCGCCGCCGCCATCACCGTTGCCGCATGCGTTGAACAACAAAATTACCAAAAACACATATAATAAGTTCCTCATATTCAAGCAATTAATAATCACTTTTCTTCCACCCAACCAGAACAGCGTCATTTGAAGGCCTGTCATAGCGCGACGAATAGTAATCGCCGTTGGGCGCAATCGGCTCTGGGAATACATTTTTCTCGCGATGCGTAACTTGCTTACTGTCAAGGTCAAAAGCAACAAGATCAACGGCATTGTCAATGTACATCACGTTCCCCTTGACGGCTATATCAATGCAGCCTGGCGCAACGATGAAACCGATATTGCGCGGATCGGCAGGAATAGTGTTATCTATCACATGAACGCCTTTATAGCGCTCATTTACAAAGATATACGGCGCTTTGTAATAAATCTTGCCCGTATTTTCGAGTTCACGTCCTTGTGCGACATAAAAAACAGACCGTTCCAACTCCGACCTCTCCATAAAAACGGGCGTGTATTCACCGCGATAGATGTTGATGTCGTAGTATATTGACGTGCAAATCAGCGTAATAGCTATCAAAAGAAAAACTGCTTTCTTCATATTGAATAACGTTTAAAACCTTTTTTCTAACTCACAAAGGTAAAATTTCTTTTTATAAAACGGGATTTTTATGAAAAAATTTTACGTCATGACGCTTAGATTTCAACTTCATCAAGCATTTTGACAATATCCTGCATGCGCTGTCCGCGTTCCCATGAGAAGGTCTTGCTGTTGGCGTCGAGATAACGAAACAGATAGAGCGCTTTTTCGAGCAGGTCAATTCGTTCGGGGGCTGTTTTGCGGATGAGCGCATCCTGATAGAGCAGTTCGGCGAGCATCTGGATTTTGCCGATCGCATCGCGTTCGCTAATGGTCTCATCCTCAATATCTTCGGCAATGATTTCTTTTTCGGTATCAAAATAATATGTCCTTTCGCGACGGAAAAACTGTCGGTACATCTCATCGAAACGCGCCTCCGCTTCGGCAAAATCGCCGCTTTCTTCTTTCCGTCGCACAACTTTTGCAATAGCCTGAAAAAACTCCTGCAAAATCCGCAATATATAATCACGCTCAACCATAACAACCGCAAAGATAGCGCTTTAATCCGAAATTGCAAAATATTACTGAACGGGCAATCTTGTTTATTAGAAAACGGACGCTATCACCTTGTCCACCATCTCGTCAAAATATGGCTGTTTCATTTTCCCCACCCTCCTGATGACGCCTCTTTCTTTGTCGGATGTAATAATCTGGCACTTAATGAAACTTTTCTTTTTGAGTTTGAAAGTTATCATCTCGTCGGTCAGTTCGTAAGAATATTCAGGAAAATAAGGTTTGGACGAAATAAGAACCAGATAAAAGAAATCTTCTTTCTCATTTCACTCATCATTCGATACAATGACAGCCAAATGAGGTTTGAATTTGAAATCGGGTAACATGAAGTTGATTTCTACAATATCTGACTGTTGGTATTTCATATATATTTTGCAAATGCTTGTGAGGCGTTAAGTTTAGAATTGAAAATAAATATCTCATTTTCAGTATATTTGTTGTTTTTTCGTTCGCCGAACATCTTCCGATATGCTTCCAGTACGTCATTGTTTACAATAACCTCCTCTTTCTTGCTTTTCGGCTCGACTACTTTGGCGCCAGCAAGAACAGCAGTATTTATTATGCTTTTAATCAACGTATTTGAATTATTATACTGAAGTGTAACAGTTTGCATATTGATAATGTATAGTTTTTAACGCTGCAAATCTACAATTTTTCTCTGGAACTACAAAATTTTTCCTTGATTTTTTTAATTATTCAGATAATTAAGGGCTTGCCCGCTTAACTGGAGGAGGGATATTTCGCAGAGTTTGGTGTTGTATTCGGCTATTGAACGGCGCTCTTCGGCGTTGAGGAGGTTGTTCTGGGCTTCGCGCAACTCTATACCGCTCAAATCGCCGAGTTTGTAACGCTCTATCGCAATCTCGTAGTTTTCCTGAGCCACAATGAGATTTTCTTTCTCTAACGACCATAGTTCGAGGTTATTACGGTATGCCATCCATACGTCGGCGAGGCTGGCTTTGAGCGACAGTTCTACTTCCTGCATCCGCAGTTCGCTGTTGCGTATCTGCAGACGGGCGTTCTTCTGTTCGCGGCGGCGATTGAAGCCATCGAAGACAGTGAGGCCTACTGTTACGCCATAGTTCCACCCCAAGCGACGCTGGAAGTCTATTGTGCCGGTCTCATAAGTGTTTGTAAGCAAGCCGTAGCCTGCATTAAGGCGCAGATAGGGGTAGTTGCGACCGAGAAGTTTACGATAGTCAAGTTCCGAAAGCGTGATGTTTTTTTGCGAAGCAAGCAGTCGGGTGTTGTTGGCGAGGGTCTTCTGCCAGATGTCGTCGTGTTCGAGCAGCGTTTCCTGTAGCGGGATTGAATCAACAATGTTCATCTCGTTGCTTACGGAATCAAGCCCCATGAGTTCGTTAAGGCGTATCTGCGACGAGTTGACGTTCTCGAACTGGGTTATCAACTGCGAACTGTCGGCATTGAAGTCCACCTTAGCCTGCTGAAGGTCGAGGCGCGACATGGAACCGATGATATAGCGTTCCTCAACGATGCGGAGGCGCTCTTTCGACAGTCGTACGGCAGAGCGCAGATTGCTCAGACGTATGCGCTGACGTATAAGGTTATAATATTCGGCGGCGATGTTGGCAACGAGGTCTTCTATGGCAAGGCGGGTGTTGAGTTCGCCCATCTTCTCAAGTTCCTTCAGTTTGGCGTGGGTAGCCTGAATGCCGAAGCCGTCGAAGACAGTCCAGTCGAGGTTCAGCCCCGCATTTGCGGACGAGGCGTTGATGGA
>JAISTJ010000202.1 GCA_031272655.1 Tannerella sp. | reverse complement strand
GGCAAGGGCGGCTGGGAGAAGGTTGTTGACTTCCCGCTCAGCGACGAGGAAAAAGTAGCCTTCAAAGCCTCTGCCGACGCTACGCGCAAGGTCAATCAGGTTTTGAAAGATGGTGGGATGGTTTAAAAAAAATATCTATTTTGTAATAGCAGGATTTTTTTTTCTCCTTCTTTCATGCTCGACGACGCGCAATATCCCCGTCGGCGAGCAGCTATATACCGGAATTGAGACAATTCAATACAAAGACAAAGACAGCGTCAAAGTCGATGACGACGTATATGACGCTATCGAAGAGGCTGTTGCCTTTCAGCCTAATAACGCGCTTCTTGGCAGTTCGTCTGCAAGAACCCCTTTTCCGGTAGGTCTGTGGGTTTACAATTCGACAGTTAACAAAAGCAATGCTTTCAGTAAGTTGATGATGAAGCTGTTAGGCAAGACGCCGGTGTTAGTCTCTACCGTCCGACCGGACATGTTGATGAGTAAAGTTACAGGACTACTGCATGACAACGGTTACTTTAACGGCTCTGCGACATATAGTCTTATCCCTGACAAGCGCGATTCGCTAAAAGTTAAAATACGCTATGAAATAACGTTTAACGTTCCATGGACTCTTGATTCTATTGAGTATCGCCGGATACAGAATCGCAATGATACTTTATTACAGTTGCAAGAGGACGAGCGATTGCTGCGCAAGGGCGAAGTTTTTAGCGCTCAACTGCTTGAAGACGAGCGACAACGCATAGCTTCAGTAATTCGTAACAGCGGTTATTATTATTTTCTGCCTGAATATATTACATATCAAGCAGATACTACTATTTCGCCACATAAGCTGTGGCTACGCGCGGGATTATTGCCGAGCGCTCCCCGAAGTCTGCTTAAGCCTTGGAAGATAGGTAAGGTTATGTTTGTGTTGAACGGTTACGATGGCGAACTTCCAAACGATAGCCTGATATACAATGATATCACTATCTATTATGAGGGAAAATTGAGATTGAAGCCGTCAGCGCTCTATTCGCAGCTTAAATTTCGTTCAGGTGAGTTGTACTCTCTTGACAGACAGACAGAAACACAGGAAGCGCTAAGTCGTCTCAATCTCTTTCGTTACGCGCGCTTTAAATATGTTCCGGCAGATACGGTGAATGTATCCGACCTTTTAGACGTTTATATCACTACGTCTTATGAGTATCCGCTCGATGGCAGTTTGTCAGTCCGCGCAACAATAAACGACAACAATTATACGGGTCCGGTTGTATCGCTTGCTACAAGTCGAAACAATGTTTTTAATGCCGGTGAGACGCTTACTGCCTCGTTGTTTGGCTCTTATGAGTGGTATGCGGGACGGGAGGCGGTTGGACATATCGGTAAGGTTAATAATTATGAGGTCGGCGCAAAAGCGACCCTTGTCTTTCCCCGTCTTGTATTGCCGCGAATAGGTCGTCGTGCTTACGATTTCGACGCAAATACCCGCCTGGACGCGAATATAAGTTTGTTGAACAGAGCCAGATATTACTCGCTGCTTGCTTTTGGCGGCAGTCTGTCATACGACTTTCAACCTTATGCAATCCGCCATCACACGTTTACGCCGGTGCGTTTGATATTCAGTAAACTGCAAAGTACGACTGAACGTTTCGACAGTATCGTTTCATACAATGAGTCATTACTTCAAAGTATGCAAAATCAGTTCATTCCGGCGATTGACTATGAATATACGTTAGACAATTCATCGGTTAGAGCAGAGCGCAGCAAGACGATATGGCGTCTATCGGTATCGGAAGCAGGGAATCTAATCTCTGCCGCTTATGCTCTTGGCGGGAAAGGTTTCAATACAAAGAAGCGCATTTTTGGCAACTATTACTCACAGTTTGTAAAGATTACGACCGAATTACGTTACAACCATTATATAAGCAGGACTCAGCGATTGGCGACGCGAATAGGCGGCGGCGTGATATACAGTTATGGCAATTCTACCGTTGCGCCGTTCAATGAGCGGTTTTACGTAGGCGGCGCTAACAGCATACGTGCGTTCACTATCCGCAGCGTTGGTCCCGGTCATTTTACTCCTGACGCTGATAATCCCTATTCATACATTGATCAGAATGGGGATTTGAAGCTCGAAGGTAATATAGAGTACCGTCTGCGCATGGTAGGGCGTCTTGAGGCGGCTACGTTTATAGACGCCGGTAATGTATGGTTGTTGCGTAAGGACGTAGCCCGTCCGGGAGGCGAGTTCCGGCTGAACAGCCTCTTTAACGACATAGCGCTTGGTGTTGGCGTTGGTTTTCGCTACGCACTCGATATACTGCTGTTCCGATTCGACGTCGGCTATGCGCTACACTTTCCCTGCGAGACCACGCGCAGTGGTTATTTCAATGCTCCTTCGGTCTCCGAAGCGTTGGGTTTTCACCTCGCGCTTGGATATCCGTTCTGATTTGTTTATCTTTGCACCCTCTATGGAAACAGAAAACTATTTATATGAATATTTCCCGTTAGTCAATATAGACGGTGAAGTAACGGGTAAAGCTACCCGCAGCGAATGTCATGGCGGCGCTAAACTGTTGCACCCTGTCGTACATCTTCACCTTTTCAACGGCGTCGGCGAGTTATATCTGCAGAAACGACCACACTATAAAGATATTGAGCCGGATAAGTGGGATACTTCGGTAGGAGGACACGTGGATTACGGAGAGAGCATTGAAGAAGCGCTTCGCCGCGAGGCATACGAAGAGCTTGGCGTTAGTGACTTTATATTTCACAAGCTCGCTGCATATATCTTCGAGTCGAATATAGAAAAAGAATATGTTCATTCATTTATAACAGTTTACGACGGTAATGTAAGGCCTGACCCTCATGAACTTGCCGATGGTCGTTTTTGGAAACTTACGGAAATCAGTAAAATGCTTGGTAACTATTTCTTTACCCCAAACTTCGAGAACGAGTTTAACACAATAATACTTCCCCACTATGAGTACATTAAAAAAATCTTGTCTGCTGCGGCACATTCGCGTTAAGGTTATGTTTGTAACCGTTTTGGCGTTCTTGTTGGGTTGCATAAGCGAAACAGTTGCAGCCTCTCGGTCAGTTATCTATCAGATTGACGTGCGAAAAGAGATAAATAAAACATCTCAAATATATCTTTCGCGTGGTCTTGCGGAAGCGGAGGCTTTGAACGCCGATGCTGTGTTATTACATCTTAACACGTTTGGCGGAGTACTCGATGCGGCTGATTCGATGCGTACAGCTATCCTTTACAGCGCTGTTCCGGTTTATGTTTTCATTGACAACAATGCAGCTTCGGCCGGGGCGCTTATATCTATTGCCTGCAAACGGATATACATGCGTCGCGGAGCAAGCATGGGCGCCGCTACTGTCGTTAATCAGACCGGTCAGGCTATGCCGGACAAATATCAGTCGTACATGCGGGCGATGATGCGTGCAACGGCGGAGGCGCACGGGCGCGACACTATTGTTAATGGCGTTGCTGATACGGTCTATAAATGGCGGCGCGACCCGCTCATAGCAGAAGCAATGGTTGATGACCGCGTCATTGTGCCAAACCTGATTGATTCAGGCAAGACGCTAACCTTCACAGCAGAGGAGGCTGTACAGTGGGGCTATTGCGAGGGGATAGCCGAAACAGTGGACGAGGTCATTACAAAATATCTCGGCTTCAGCGACTACTTGCTGCAAAGCTACGAACCTACATGGCTTGACGAGCTGAAAGGCTTCCTGATGAACCCCGTAACACAATCCATACTTATAATGCTCATCATCGGCGGTATCTATTTCGAGCTGCAAACACCCGGTATCGGTTTCCCTTCCGTTGCTGCCCTTATCGCTGCAATACTCTATTTCTTGCCGCTTTATATCGATGGTATGGCGGCTAATTGGGAAATATTGCTTTTTGTTGTGGGTCTCATACTTGTTGCAATAGAGATATTTGTCATACCCGGCTTCGGTATCGTCGGTATCATTGGTACGCTGTTTATTATTGTTGGGTTGACGCTTGCATTGCTTGACAATGTCAATTTCAACTTTGATTTTGTAACCGACAGGGAACTTGGTCGTTCCGTTGCGGTCGTGTTGATAGGTCTTACTGTCGGGTTCGCTTCAATGATGTGGTTTTCATCCCGGATTGGTTCGCGGGGGGTGTTAAAGCGAGTTGCTCTCGAAGCCGACCTTGGGCATGCTATCTCTTCGCCGCAGTTAAGTTTTCTTGTCGGTAAAGAAGGAATAGCGCTAACTGTACTGCGTCCGTCGGGTAAAGTGAGCATAGGAGGCGTTTATTACGACGGGGTTTCCGAATCCGGTTTTATAGATAAAGGAGCAAAAGTTACAGTTACGAAATATGAGAACGCACAAGTTTATGTAGAACTTATAATATAAAGATATGAAGAAAATTGTTATTGTAATTATCAGTATATCACTGTTTTCATACGCTTTTTCTCAGGAGAGCGCTATCAGGAAGATAGTAGAGATGGGAAATAGTGATAATCAGGTTATGCGGCACTTAGATGTGTTGACCAACCGTTTTGGCGGTCGTCCGGTAGGTTCGGACGCTTATTCAAATGCGGCCGAGTGGTTGGCGGGCGAGTATCGTCGTTGGGGGTTGGAAGTGGAGATGCACGAAGCGGGCAGCGTTCCGGTTGGTTTCAATCGTGGAGCATGGTTTGGGCGCATGCTTGGCGGCGACGTGGCTATGAACTTGCATTTCGTTACGCCGTCTTACACTTCCGGCACTAAGGGTCTTCAACGCGGGCACGTGGTACACGAGCCAAAGTCGCGCGAGGAGTTCAACCGGATGAAACAAGCGCTTAAAGGCGCATGGGTATTGATAGGCGGTAAGAGTTCCGGCTGGGCGATAGACCGTAGCGCTTCCGGCTTTGCCAGACGCGATTCAATAGTTGCCGTAAACGACGCAAAAGAACAGCGTAATGCCGCTCTGCGAAGTCGTAACAGAGGCACTGACCTCAAAGACAGCCTTGAAACACTCTACGAAGAACCGGCGTTATATCTTAACGAGATGATGACCGCCGGTATTCTTGGAACTATTCAGGCTGCCCCGGTTCCGTTAGTGGCTCTTTACGATTATAATCTTGTTCGCGATTCATTATTAACTTTCGACCGTTTACCGGAACTGCCGGACATCAAACTCGACATACACCAATATGATGTTATCAGTCAAATGGTTACTGAAAGGCGCGTCTTCGAGCTTGAGTTTGATATTCGTAATCATTTTAAACCTGGTCCGGTGAAATATTATACTGTAATTGGTAAGCTAAAAGGCTATAAATATCCCGATGAGTACGTCATAATGAGCGGTCATCTCGATTCTTTTGACGCAGCAACCGGCGGGGTTGATTGCGGTTCGGGGCTTTCGTCGGTGATAGAGGCGGCGCGGATGATAGCTCTATCGGGCGCCAAACCGAAACGCTCTATGCTGTTCATAGCCTTTGCAGCCGAAGAGTTCGGACTGCTCGGCGCTAAGGCTTGGGTCAGAGATAACAAACGACTGCTTGGAAAGATTTCCAATGTGTTCAACCGCGACGGCGGGCCGCTTGCACCCGTTAAGCTAAACGTTCATCCGTCTGCTTATAAGGACTTTGTAGAGATTTGCAAGCCGGTTAAAAATATTGGACGTTCTTTTCCGTTCGAGGTAACGGAGATAAAAGAGGTGCGTAACAGACCGCAGCGCACCGGAGGAACCGACGCCACGGTCTTTGCCGTAGAAGGCGTTCCTACTATTACCTTTCAGGAAGAAGACGTTAACGGTTACAATTTTAGCTATGGCGAGATATGGCATAGCGAACGAGACCTCTATACTAAAAGCATACCCGAATATCAGGAATATGCCGCAACTGTAATGGCAATAACCGCTCTTGGGGTCGCCAACCTCGACCATCTTCTGTCTCGCGAGGGGATGTATAAATAATTCATTTATTTCAATTTATTAAAGAAAAATTGCTATCTTTGCACCCGTTTTTCAAGAGAAAATAGATGAATTATAATATGCGTCTCTTATATATATGCTTAATTATCAGTGTGTTTTCGACCGCGTCTGCAGCTCAAAAGACCTCTCGAAGTCCACGTTACGAAGAATATATTAAGAAATACAAGGCATTAGCCCAACAACAGCAACGGGAGTACAAGATTCCGGCAAGTATCACGCTTGCGCAGGGATTGTTGGAATCGGGCGCGGGGACTAGTCGTCTGGCATTGAACGGTAATAATCATTTTGGAATCAAATGCAAGGAAGAATGGACAGGCGGCACGATGTATCATACAGACGATGCTCCTAACGAGTGCTTCCGCACGTATCGTTCGGTAGAAGATTCCTACATCGACCACTCGCTTTTTCTCGCTAAACGCAAGTATTATGTTTCGCTTTTTGACCTTGACATTTACGACTATCGCGGCTGGGCTTACGGATTGCAAAAATGCGGCTATGCTACTGACAAGTCATACGGAGCTAAGTTGGTCAATCTGATAGAGACTTACGAACTGTATAAATACGACCGTTCTACAATCGCCGCTGAGAAGAAGAAACCCTTATCCGACGATATTTATGAAATAAAAGTGGAGACGCCTGATAATAGATATGATATGGTTGTCGGCTTAAGTTTGCGAAGGCGTATAAGCAAAGTTAACGACATACATTATATTCTCGCGATACCCAATGATACTTACGAGCTAATATCGGAAGATACAAAGTTGAGTATTAAGCGCATAATGAAATATAACGAACTGTCTGCCGATTATAATCTCAAAGAGGGTGATATTATTTTCCTGCAAGCGAAGAAGAAATATGCTGCAAAAGGTAATTTGGAACATACTGTTCAGGAGGGCGAATCGATGCACAGTATCTCGCAGAAATACGGGATGAGGCTCAAGACGCTATATAAGCTCAACAAGCTGTCTAACGATTATACGCCAAATTCGGGCGACGTACTTAAACTGCGTAAGAAATGAGCAACGATAGATATAATCAGAGGGGCGTCAGCGCCTCAAAGGAAGACGTTCACAACGCTATCCGAGACATAGACAAGGGGCTGTATCCCAAGGCGTTCTGTAAGATAATCCCCGACATACTTGGTGGTGACGAGGCGTGGTGCAACGTTATGCACGCCGACGGCGCCGGCACGAAGTCGTCGCTTGCATACCTCTATTGGCGCGAGACAGGCGACATGTCGGTCTGGAAAGGCGTTGCGCAGGACGCGCTGATAATGAACATCGACGACCTGCTATGCGTCGGCGCTACTGATAACATCCTCGTTTCCAGCACTATCGGGCGCAACAAGCATCTTATACCCGGCGAGGTTATAGCTGCAATCATCAACGGCACAGAAGAGTTGCTTGCCGAGCTGCGGGCGCTTGGGGTAGGCGTTTACGGTACAGGCGGCGAGACAGCAGACGTAGGCGACTTAGTGCGTACTATCATCGTGGACAGTACCGTAACGTGCCGTATGCGACGCGCCGAGGTCATTGATAATGCGCGTATTGAAGCCGGCGATGTGATTGTAGGGCTTGCCTCGTCGGGGAAGGCTACCTACGAGAAAGAATACAACGGCGGAATGGGCAGCAACGGTCTGACTTCAGCTCGGCACGACGTTTTCGCCCATTACTTAGCAGAGAAGTATCCTGAAAGTTTTGACCCCGCCTTGCCGGACGAACTTGTTTATTCCGGCGGGTTGAAACTGACAGACAGTTTAAACCTTACAGGTTTCAAAAACCTGTTAGGTTTACCGGAAGTGGTCACCATCGGTAAGTTAGTACTTTCTCCTACACGTACTTACGCTCCGGTGATAAAACAACTGTTAGACCTTATGCGCGGCGAAATACATGGCATGGTACATTGCTCCGGCGGCGCCCAGACGAAGATACTGCATTTTGTTGATAACGTGCGCGTTATAAAAGACGCCCTTTTACCAATACCTCCTCTCTTCCGCATCATACAGGAACAGAGCGGCACTGATTGGGCAGAGATGTACAAGGTGTTCAACATGGGTCATCGTTTCGAGGTCTATCTGCCCCCCGCTTTTGCAGACGAGGTCATCGCGCTCAGCCGCTCTTTCGGTATCGACGCTCAAATAGTAGGGCGCATAGAACCGCTTGACGAAGCCCTGACTCACGGCTTCACTCCAAGTGAAGCCGTGAGTAAAACCAATAAAGAACTGATAATCAAAAGCGAACACGGAACTTTTAGGTATTAAGGTTTGAGGTTTTGATGCTATCCACTATTCACTATTCACTATTCACTAAAAAATGGACATATTAAACAAATTAGAAGGTTTAGCGAGCCGTTTTGAAGAGGTTTCGACGCTTATAACCGACCCGTCGGTCATTGCCGACCAACCCCGTTATGTGCGTCTTACAAAAGAGTACAGTGAGTTGGAACGCCTCCTGAACGCCAGAAATAAATATATCCAAGTGCAAAAGAACATAACAGACGCCCTCGAAATACTTGAAAGCGAGCAGGATGCCGACCTGCGGAAGCTCGCTAACGAGGAACTTGCGCTCTCGCAGCAACAACTGCCTGAAATAGAGGAAGAAATCAAACTGTTACTCATTCCTGCCGACCCGGAAGACGGCAAGAACGCAATCGTAGAGATACGCGGCGGCACAGGTGGCGACGAGGCGGCAATCTTCGCGGGAGACCTCTTTCGTATGTACTCCAAGTACTGTGAACTGAAAGGCTGGACTGTTAACATCTCAAGTTTCAGCGAGAGCGCTATGGGCGGTTTCAAGGAGATAATATTCTCTGTTACGGGTGCAAATGTTTATGGTACAATGAAATACGAATCGGGCGTTCATCGGGTGCAGCGCGTACCGCAGACGGAATCGCAGGGACGCCTGCACACTTCGGCTGCAACCGTAGCCGTACTGCCGGAAGCCGACGAGTTAGACGTCCAAATCAACGAGGGCGAGATACGCTGGGACACGTTTCGCTCGAGCGGCGCGGGTGGTCAGAACGTCAACAAAGTGGAATCGGGCGTCCGACTACGCTATAACTGGAAGAACCCCATTACAGGCGCTGAGGAAGAAATACTGATAGAATGTACCGAGACGCGAGACCAGCCGAAGAACAAGGAGCGAGCGCTGAGTCGCCTGCGCACGTTCATCTACGACCGCGAACACCAGAAATATATCGACGACATCGCCTCGCGTCGCAAAACGCTTGTGTCAACCGGCGACCGCTCGGCAAAAATACGTACCTATAACTTTCCGCAGGGGCGTATCACAGACCATCGCATCAACTACTCTATATATAACCTCGCTGCTTTCATGGATGGCGATATTCAGGACGTCATAGACCACCTCATAGTAGCCGAGAACGCCGAACGCATCAAGGAGGCGGCGCTGTAATCGGTTTATAGTTTATTGTTTGCGAAACCGGACTGGAATTGGAGTGCGGGTTTTCAACCCGCCGTGTTCAAGAGTTTAAGCATTGCACAAGTATCATCAGGGTGAAACCAATTAATAGAAGGGTCTCGGTGAAACCATGTCATCTGCTTACGTGCATAACAGCGGGTATTACTTTTTATTTTGTCAATAGCTTCGTCTATACTGCAGGCGCCGTCAAAGTATGCGAACAGTTCTTTGTAGCCCACGGTATTAAGTGCGTTGAGACCTCGTAGCGGATAGAGGTCTTGAGCTTCGCGCACCAGACCGTCTCGTATCATCGTATCCACTCTTGCATTGATGCGCTCGTAGAGTTCCTGCCTGTCGCGTTCCAGGCCGAGTTTGATGATACGGAAAGGTCTTGTTTTAATGATATGTGTTCTAAGTCGGGAGTAAGGCATACCCGTCATTCGGCAAAGCTCGACGGCGTGAATGACCCGCCGATAGTTTTTTTTGTCCACCTCGTTGAAATAATCAGGGTCTGACCGTTGCAGTTCCGCCAGAATGCCGTCTAAGCCTTCACAATCGAACTGTTGTCGCAATGCTCGGCGGACGTCGTCAGTAATGGTCGGCATCTCGTCGATACCGTTACAAACGGCGTCTATATATAACATTGAACCACCGCAGAGCAGTAAATTGGGATACGCGGGGTGCAGTTCGCTTATGAGTTTCAACGCCTCGTTCTCGTACATGCTGGCGCTATAATAGTCAGTTACAGAGCGGGTAGCAATAAAATAATGTCTTACAGTTTGAAGCACGTCGGGCGGAGGTACGGCAGTCCCTATTCGCAGCTCTTTATAGAGTTGTCTTGAATCTGCCGAGATAACCGGACAGTTGAGGCTTTGTGCAATAGTTATTGCGACGTCTGTTTTACCGACGGCAGTTGCACCCAGTAAAACGAACAAGGTGTTCATAAAGAACGTCTTCTTTAATGGTCAGAACCTCTCGTCGAGGTCGTCAACCGAAGTAAAGCCTTCGAGTTCATCTTCGTCGAACTCGTCTTCGCCATAGAACTCATTATCAAAGTCGGCTGATATATTTCCGGCAGAAAGGTCATAATCTATTAACTGTTCAGGCGGCGTCCCGATAGACTTGGTACACACAGGAGCTTCTAAGGTCTTGCCGGTTATGATTTCGCGTAACTCTATGAAAAACACACGCTCGCTAAGCGAATCAAAGACGTAAAGCAACTTCTGACGCTCGTCTTCAATGAGTTCGTCCAAGTTTGTACTTTCCATTACGAAATTGTCTTCTTCCGACGAGGTATCCATCTCTATTTGCGTTACCTCCGTTTCTTTGCTCCAATCATCGTCGCAAATAAAAAACGAATACAGTTGGTTCTCGTCGTAACCGGTTGCTTTGAGTATTGCTTTGTGAAAATCGAGAAATGAAGCGTCAGAATTTATCTGTATCTCTCTCTTGAAGTTATCAACTTCGTCCGACAATATTAAAAATCTGTAAATCATATTTTTTTTAGTGATGAGTTTCTGTTTGTTTCTGTTTGTTTCTGTTTGTTTCTATTTGTTTCTGTTTGTTTCTATTTGTTTCTGTTTGTTTCTGTTTGTTTCTGTTTGTTTTGTTTGTTTATCTAAAACTAAAAAAACAAGAAAAAACTACAAAAAAACAAGAAAAACCGCAAATGAAACTGAATTGCTTTCTTCTTTCAGTCATCCATCGACCCCCGCACGATGCCTCGTTTGGAGGATTTGATGAAGTTGAGTATCAGGTCGCGCTCTATGCTGGGCTGGTACTCAGTTTCTATGGCGTGGATGGCGTCGGTATTGTTGAGGCCTCGCGTGTAGAGCGTGCGGTAGATGTCCTGGATGAGGAATATCTGGTCGTTGGTGAAGCCTCTGCGGTGCAGCCCTACGATGTTGATGCCGCAGTAGGAGATAGGTTCGCGACCGATGAGGGTATAGGGCGGGATGTCTTTGCTGACGCGCGAGCCGCCCTGTATCATGACGTGTTGCGAGATGCGGGTGAACTGGTGTACGAGCGAGCCGCCGCTGATGATGGCGTGGTCGTCTATCTCCACTTCGCCGGCTATCTGCGAGGCGTTGCCGATGATGACGTTGTTGTGTACTATGCAGTCGTGCGCCACGTGCGAGTATGCCATTATCAGGCAGTTGTCGCCTACTATTGTTCTGCCTTTCGAGGCTGTGCCGCGATTGACGGTGGCGCACTCGCGGATGGTGGTATTGTTGCCTATCTCGGCGGTGGAGGTTTCGCCGGCGAACTTAAGGTCTTGCGGTATGCCTGCTATGACCGCGCCGGGGAAGATGTTGCAACCCTTGCCGATACGGGCGCCGCTCAGGATGGTCGCGTGGGGATAGATATGGCAGTCGTCGCCAATGACGGTATCCCTGTCTATGACCACAAAAGGCTCAATGTTAACGTTTTGACCAATTTGTGCTTCAGGGTGAATAACGGATAGTGGTGAGTGCATATAACTTATTTGTTTTTAATGATTTGCGCCATAAACTCGGCTTCACAGACTACTTTTTCGCCTACAAAGACATAGCCTTTCATTGTTGCTATGCCGCGTCGGATGGGCGAAATCATCTGTATGCGGAAGATGAGCGTATCGCCGGGTACTACTTTCTGGCGGAACTTGACGCCGTCTATCTTCATGAAATAAGTAGAGTAGCGTTCGGGTTCATCGACAGAGTTGAGTACTAACAGACCGCCGGTCTGCGCCATAGATTCTACTAACAGCACGCCCGGCATGACGGGTTCTTGCGGGAAATGTCCCTGAAAGAACGGCTCGTTGACCGAAACGTTCTTTATTCCAACGATATAATCGCCGCCTATTTCTATTATCTTGTCCACTAAAAGGAAGGGGTAGCGGTGGGGCAGGAGTTCGCGTATGCGGTTGATGTCCATCACGGGCGCCTCGGTGGGGTCATAGACGGGCGGCTGTACATCGTTGAGCTTGATGTCTTTACGTATAAGCCGCGCCAGCTGATTGTTGATTTTATGACCCGGACGGGTGGCTATGATATGTCCTTTTATCGGCTTGCCGGTAAGGGCTATATCGCCGATGACGTCTATCAGTTTGTGGCGCGCCGGCTCGTTGGGAAAGACTAACGGGCGCTCGTTCAAGTAGCCGAGTTCTTTGGGGTTCTTATGCGGAAGTCCCAGACTGTCGGCTATCTTGTCCATCTCTGCTTGCGAGACCTTGCGGTCGTAAATCACTATCGCATTGTCCAAGTCGCCGCCTTTGATGAGGTTGTTCGCAAGCAGGGTTTCTACTTCGCGCAGGAATACAAACGTACGCGAGGCGGCGATGCTTTGCGGGAACTCTTCGATGTCGTTGAGCGTGGCGTACTGGTTGGCGAGTACGGGCGAATCGAACTCTATCAGCACATTGACGCTGAGGCGGTCGTCGGGCAGGACGATGAGCGACGAGCCTGTCTTTTCGTCCTTGACCTCTATCTTATGCCGTACTATATAATAGTCTTTTGGGGCGTTCTGCTCTACAAGTCCCACTCTTTCAATGTTTTGCGAGAAGTGCAGAGCGCTACCGTCGAGAATAGGCATCTCGGGGGCGTCTATTTCTATGAGGCAGTTGTCCACCCCGTGCGCATAGAGCGCAGCGAGGGCGTGTTCTACGGTGCTTATTTGCACGTCGTTCTTGGTCAGCACCGTCCCACGCTGGGTATTGGTAACGTTCTCCGCAAGCGCGTCGATGACCGGCTGGTCGGGAAGGTCGATGCGTTTGAGCTTATACCCGTGATTTTCGGGCGCCGGTTTGAATGTGACATTAACATTCAGCCCTGTGTGCAGACCCTTTCCGCTGAGCGCAAAGTCGGACGCTAATGTTGTTTGTCTCTGCATAACTTTTCTTTTTTCAGTTCGTCAATTTCTTTTTCTAAACGATTGATTGTCTGATATATTTCAGGCAATTTCTTAATAATAATGCTGGCGCGCATGAAAGTAGGGATAGGCATTGCGGGCGAACCGATGACTTGGGACCCGGCAGCGGTGTTGCTGATAATGCCGGCCTGCGCGCCAATCTTAGTGTTGTCGCCGATAGTGATATGCCCACCCAGACCGACTTGACCGCCTAACTGACATCCGGCTCCTACCTTTGTAGAACCGGCAATGCCAACCTGGGCAGCCATTGCCGTATTAGCGCCAACTTCCACATTATGAGCTATTTGTATCAGGTTGTCAAGCTTAACGCCTTTCCTGATAACCGTTGAGCCCATCACGGCGCGGTCTATTGCCGTATTTGCGCCGATTTCGACATCGTCTTCGATTACCACATTGCCGATTTGCGCAATTTTGCTGTACTCGCCTGTCTCCTGGTGAGCGAAACCAAACCCGTCCGCTCCGATGACAGCGCCCGCATGAATAATACAGTTGCTCCCTATAACGCATCCGGAATATACGGTAACATGCGGATATATAGTCGTTCCGTCGCCGATGGTTACGTTATCTCCTATATAGGCAAACGGATAGATGGCGCAACTTTCGCCAATAGTTACATTATCGCCAATATAAGCAAATGCTCCTGTATAGCAACTATCTGGTACAGAGGCGCTTGCAGACACGAAAGCCGACGGGTCGCAACCTGTCTTTTTCGGCTTGGTTTGTTCTACGAGACCGAGCAACTGCGCCAGCGCAGAATACGCATCAGGAACCCGTATCATCGTGGCTTTGACTTTTGACGACGGAGTGAAGTCATTGTTTACCAGCACAATACTTGCTTCGGTGTCGTATATATAATGTTCGTACTTTGGGTTGGCGAGGAAAGTTATTGTGTTCGCGTGTCCCTCTTCTATTTTTGAGAAGTCGGACACGCGAACAGCAGGATTTCCAACAACCGTACCATTCAGATAATCAGCGATTTGTTGAGCGGTAAACTCTATCTTCATCTTTAGTTTATACTAAAATCAACGGTGCAAAGATAGAGAAAATATTTATTTTCCGTTCATTTTAATCCGAAAAATACTTTATCCATACATTATTTTGATAATATTTTTTCGCTTCGGCAATGTTTGAAGCGGCTTCGGAAGCGTTGCCCAGACCCTTATTTCCTAAAGCCTGCATGTAATAACCGTTAGACAATGATTTGTTTTCGGCCGACGCCTCTTCGACGCCTATACCTGTTTTGGCAGCTCCACGCTCAATAATGCCTTGTCCTCTCTTTATCAGGTCTTTATACAGTTCTTCAGCTTTGTCTTTATTGCCGAGTTTTTCGTATGCTTGAGCCTGATAATAAAGCAGATCCTGCCACCCCCAAGCATTCTTCGCTTCCGTGCTTTTGGTGTAAGCCTCGCGCGCTTTTTTCGCCTGTCCAAGCTTGTCATACGCCTGCCCGATGAAGTAAAACATCATCGCATTGCGCTCATCATTAAGGGGTTTGCCGACTTCGAGATTTTCCGGATAAAGCATCGCCTCGTTGAACTGCGCTATCGCTTCGGTGTATTTATTTTCTTTCATCAACGTTAATCCCTTGAGTGCGTGGGCATCAACATAATGATAGTATATCTCGCGCCCGCCTTCCCATGTGCGGAAATGCTGAGTATTAAGCAGTTCAATAGCCTTGTCGTAATCGCCGTTGAGGTTATACAGCTTGACTAATTTCTGTGGGGCGGTTACATCCTGCCTTACCTTGTCTATGTTTTTCTCCATAACTGCCAGACACTCACGGTAATCGGCTTTCGACAAGTCGTAGTAATTTTCTAACTCGGAGTACCACAGGGGGTGGTTATTGTCGGCTGCAATAGCCTGATTGAGCAGTTTCAGGGCTTTGTCCACATCTTTCTCGTGGTAAAAAGCGCCGAAAGCAAGGTTACGAAGCGACATCGGGAAGTCTTTTTTGATTTCAAGCGACTTGTTCCATGCATCTATGGCTTCTGCCGGACGCTTGTCGTAGAGCAGGTTTCCAAGCAGATAATATGCTGCCGCGTTTTGCGGATCCTGCGTGTAGGCATATTTCAACGCCCGTTGCGTCTCCTCGCGGAACGGGAAGCAGTAATCAAGCGACAGACGGCTCGCAGCCGCAAGCGCCTCTTTCGATTTGGCGCTCTGGCCGGCTTCACCGTAAAACCATGCAAGATAGTAATATACAAGCGGATTTTTCGGCTTTTCAAGTTGCGAAAGCAGATTCATCCCGTCTTCATACATTCCGGCTTTAATATAAGTCAAAGCAATGTCAAGATAGTTATTATCAGGATCTTGCATGTTTTTTTGCCACTTAGTCATGGAACCATTGCCCTGCAGCAACTCTTTTTCGTAAATAGCCGAAAAATTTATAGGGTCGAGGGCGAGAAGCCGGTCAACAAGCGCTACTGCATCGTTTTTCAAACCTTTTTTACGAAGTAACGCGCTGTATAACACTGTTATAGCGCCATCATTATTATTAGTCGAATATGCGTTTTTGATGCATTCAAACGCCTTGTCGTAGTCGCCCCGTGCACTTTCTATGAGCGCTAACTCGTAATGCGCCGCCGAAAACCATTCGTAATACCACGTAGCTTGGAAGAAATTCCTGTAAGCCTCATCAATATTGCCTTGTCCCTGCTGCGCCAAAGCGAGATAGTAATACAGTTCGCCTTCTTTCGGCTGTATGTATTTGGTTTTCAGCTTGTCGGACGCTTTTTGCAGATACTGTTCGGCTTCTTCATAACGCCACTGTTTGACGCGACGGATGCCAAGCGCTATGTTAACACGGTAATCATCAGGCGATTTACTCAGCGCTTCGAGATAGTAATCATCGGGATCAACACCCGGACGCGAGAACTGCTCAACAAACCGTCCTGCAAGATACAGATCTTCAACCGATTCTATCTCTTTCGGCGACCTCGGCCCTCTCTGCACTTCGGGCAGTTCGGGATTTTTCAACTTGTATGGTTTGTATGAAATCAGTTTGTTGCCGTCGCCGTCCTGTAACTCCACGTACAGCTCGTATTCATCAATCGCTTTCTTACTTTTGTAAGTGGCCGTAAACGGCGTAGCGGGGTCAATATCAAAGGTTTTGGAAGCAAGCTCCTCGTCGCCGTATTTAAGTATTGCTTTAACCCCCTTGTATGCCTTTGTGGTGTTGAAGCCATAAAACACTGATTTACTGTCTTTTAGCTGTAAAGTAACAGAAGCGTCGGTGTTAGCGTTTTTAACTATTTCAAGGTCGCGGACGGGATACCAAAAATTGGTCGCCGCCTTGACGGAATGTGGCGCAAACCAGCTGTAGTCGGGTTGGTTGTTGGAGTAGGTGCCGGTCATCAGCTCCACGTATGCTTTGCCATCGTCGGTCAGCTTCCTGCGTGCGTTCTGACCCTGCAAACCGGGGCCAAACTGCCATAATTTCGATGTTTTGTTGTGATAAACGTCCGCTACATGCACTGTTCCGGCTTTCTGAGCATAGTCGTAACCGCCGACAAACCCTTCTTTTCCCTGCCAGAAGAAGAAAGAAACGGGCGAGGGGTGATTTTTCCACCATGTAAGATCAACGCCTGCAGTGTAGTCTATCCCGGAGTAAATCTCATGGGAAACAGGCCAGTGCGTGAAGCTTGTATTGCTGTGGAAAACGCCGATTTCCTGACTGGGCGGCCAGAAAGTGCGGAAAGTCTCGTTAGCCGTAACAGCCACGTTAGCCCAGAACAGGAAGTTCTTGACTGTGCTTTTGTTATTGTTCAGGTAATAAGTCGTTTCGATATACGAACGTCCCGGATGAAGGGTTATGCCGATCACTCCGCGCAATCCTTGGTCGCGTTCCGTCTCGCCGACCCAGACTGTGGCGCTGCCATCGGGATTGTTCACGATCCTGTAATCGGCGGGCATGAGCGTCGTAGTGCGGTGATGATGCGGGAAGCACCACTCAATACCGCCCGAAATCCATGCTCCGAGCGAACCGATAAGGTCGGGTTTAACCGTGCTGTTGCGGTGGAACAGCTCATGGCCGTTAGTCTTGTCAATAGCCGAAAACAGCTTGCCGCCGAATCCGGGCGCGACGATAACTTTCAGATACTCGTTTTCGAGATAGACCATGTTGTAGGTCTCATCCGTCAGCTTGTCGCCCAAGTTTGTCTGTGCGGGGTAGGGGTAGATATGTCCTGCCGCGCCCTGCACGCCTCTGCCCGTGTAGAATATCGGGCTTGTTTCGTCCGCACCCATCTTGTAGGTCGGAATAGTTTCCTGCCCCTCATAAGTCTTGACGGGCTGAACGCTCTGCGCCTGTAAGTAACTAACTGAAACACAAACGCTTACAAAAGTCAATAAAATTCTTTTCATGTTATATTATGTATTAATAAAGAAATCTCTCAAACTAAAACACCCGCAAAGATAATATTTCTTTTTAAAATTTTGAAATTCACATAAAAAATATTTCATTCCTTTATTCTGGATAATTAATATTATGTTAAATATACTCATTGTAACTTCCTCTCGGCGTCATGTGAACTTCCCCTCCCCGTCATTGCGAACGCAGTGAAGCAATCCAGTCAAATAAACCATTTATACAGTTTTTTTTCTGGATTGCTTCGTTCCTCGCTTCTTCTTTGTATCTTACTTATTCCGAGCCATAAATCTTGATTTGGCTGAGGGGTTTGATGTTGCTTATATTGGTATAGTCGTACTGATACAGACCGTCGTCAGCAATCATCATCAGGACGTTGTCGTACGGGATCAAATCGTAACCGTCCATCCCTTTTATATGCGTTATTTGATTGGATACCAGCGTTTGCGGGTCATCGCCTATTTTAAAGACTTTCAGACCGTCGTCGCAAAGGAAAAGCGTGCCATTGTCAATTCCAAGCCCTTTCGGGTTTGACATCTTGTATGAAACGATCAATTCAGGCTTGTAAACATCTTTGACGCCTATAACCATCAGCTCATCAATACTTTGGCCGCAAAAGTTACCCGAACGCACTGTTACATAAGCCAGATCGTTGTCCACCACAACCGGATCGCAGCCGTAGATATGCAATATCCATGAGCAATACTCAGGAGTCAACGGATCTTTGACCGAATAGATACTCATCCCCGATGGCATTCCGAAAAACAAAAATTCCTTGTATGCGAAAACTGTTTCCACTTCATAAAATAAGCCATCCGCGGACTGTCCGGCAAGCGACGGCTTATCGCTTGACACGTCAAATATAGAAAGTCCGCCATTTACGACGGCATACAAATACTTGTCATACAGCGCGAAACGCGACATTGAGCCGTTTACGCCCGATGACGATTTGTTCGTGGAACCTGCTGCGGTGTAATACGCCATATCTGGTTCAACAAATCTACCGTTTGCGTAGTAGTTGTATTGTTCCGCCTGTGCAGCCGTCATGCGCCTACGTTTCAATTCCCATCCAACGACCATGCCTTTTGAGTTGCCGTTTTCATCATAAACTTGGCTGTAATCAACAGGATACTCGTTTCCGCAGATAGGATAATTTTCGGGAAAAACGTCTTCTAACCGCCCTTTCAACTCCGGTTTGGCCGGATTGGAGATGTCAAACCAAACAAGGTCAATCAGCGCATCGGCATAAAGCAGGTCGTTCCTGACGCCAATATCCGCATTGCCCGCCAGTTCGATAAATGCAATGTTTTGGGGCGCTGACGGCTTGCGGTTGTCTATGACATGAATGCCCTTACCAGGCTCACTGATAAACAGATAGCCATTGTAGAAACACAGTTTACCGCATTGTTCAATCTTCTGACCGCGGGTTGTAACTTTCACGGAATTGCGAAATTCCTGTTTGCTCATAATAACCGGCTCATTGATTTGCATATTAACAAGTCCGCCGATTGAATCGTCGCAGGCGATAAAAACGCCAAGCATCATAAATAAAATTAAATTTCTCATACTTTTAAAATTTTGAGGGTTGTACTTATTTATAATGATGCACATCTGTTGAAAACGTTGCACGAAGACGAAAAAAAAAAAATTCAGAGCACAGTGAAATTTTGCAGAATAGCGGATGCATTGGGGGTCGGTTCGCCGTTCTCGTTATAGACGCCGAACAGGAAACGCCCCGCCCATCTCATCGGGACATCGCCGTTGTAGCGGTCTTTTATGACAACTACCCCGCCCTCTTGAAGCGGCTCATCCTGCTTGGCAAATTCAAGGTATTTCTTCATAATCTCTTTAGCAGCGTCTGCATTGCCCATATCTATGATAAATAGCTGATATTTAAGGTTTTCCGTCTTATAACGGCATGCGTAAACCTTGTTAAGGAAATCGTGCCCGATATAACTTGACGTTACGTACATTTCGGATCCTTCAATCTTATTCGCATCTGGAAAAACGTTGAACAGTGAAGGATAGCCTTGCTGGTTTTTGTCTATTTTGGCGGCGATGGATTCGGCAATCTTGCACATTGCGGCATTGACATTTTCGGAAGCGGCGTTGCTCTGCATCTTAACGTACAGGACGCCGGAGAAGAAGAACAGGCTCTCGTTGTTGCCGTGAGCTTCGCCGCCTATCTTGTAGAACGTCAGTTCGGGCGAGCGTTCGGCGGCATACATCCCGAAAGCGTCTTGCGGCGTAGCATGCCGGTAAACCTGCACCGTAATATAGTCGTTTCCCTTTGTATAATCGAAGGTAGTCATCTCGCAAAAGCCGCTTTCAATGAACAGCGGAGCCGCCCCGTTGATGCGGTCAAACAAATTTTCGGAGTCAAAGACCTCTTTATCAGTCGGTTTAGTCCATCCAGGAATGTCGGGAAGCGAGGAAAAAATCTCTTCCGGCGTTGGTGCGGCAGAAAAAGAAGACTGCGCTCCAACCAAAGCCGGAAACGCAGTCGTTAAAAAAAAGATGAAAGCAACTTTTTTCATAGAACACAAAAAATTAAGTTAGAAGCGCGTCGGGCACATTCATCACGGGCATGATTGCAGCTATCTTATCCCCTACCCTGAAACCCGAAGGACACGCCACCTTGCATCCGTCCTTGCAACTGCTGCAAACATTTGCAGGCAAGTTCAGCGAAGCGAGCGTTTCTTTCGTCATACGGGCGTAATTGTAGCCGTAGGCATACATATAGGCGCGCATCATGTCGGGAATTGGCAGGTTTTCAGGGCATTGGGCAAGGCATTTTTCGCACTGCTGGCAGTACAGCATCTCACAGTCGCGCAGCGAAGCGAGATATTTGCTCTCTTCGTCCGTCAGTTCGGGCGACTGCACTGCTGCAATGCACTTGTCGAGTTCGTCAAACGATGTGAAACCCGGAATAATTGTCGTGATATTCTCATTTTTCCAAGCCCATTTAAGACATGCTTGTGCATTCACAATCTTCTTACGGTCAGGACCTTCCGTTCCGCCAGCCATCGTTTTCATCGCCACGATGCCTATTCCGGCTTCTGCGGCTTTGGCAATGGCGGCATTAGTCTCTTCTAAATTTTTGAGTTTGAAGTTATAACTTACGAGTATCACGTCGTAAGCGCCTACTTCGGCCGCTTTGATGAGCTGTTCGGGCTTGCCGGCATGTGTCGAGAAGCCTACAAAATGCGCCTTGCCGGAATCCTTCAACTGCTTGACAAGATCAAGGATACGCTTGTCTTCAAGCTGTTCCACGTCCCTGACGCCGTGAAGATAGAGTATGTCCACATACTTCATTTTCAGGCGCTCAAGGCTCAGGTCAAACTGTTCCATAAAGCGTCCCTCGAAGCCTTCGTTGGGATAGTCGTAATGCTCTTTCGTTGCGATGATGAACGAGTCGCGCGGTTTGTCGGCAAAAAATTCCCCGAGCATAACCTCGTTTTTCCCTTGTTGGTAACCGTGCGCGGTGTCAAAATGCACTATACCGGAGTTATACGCAGCTTTTACTACGTTCGGATTGTCCGCACGCATCACTCCCATACTCAGGATGGGTACCTTCAAACCTGTTCTACCCAGCGTTCTGTAGGGCATTTCAATTTTTTGCTGGGCATAAGCGGGCGCCGTAAAAGGATTTGCCGCCGCCCGCACGTCGTTCCGAACTAATGCCGCTCCGGCGCCTGCCATTGCCGACATCTTCAGAAAACTTCTGCGATTAATATTTTTCACTCTCATACAATTAAATATTTAAAAATAAACAACTTAGTTTGAACCTTCGTTCAACATTTTATCCATTTCCTCGTATTTATCGCCCATATCAAGGTGATAATAGATGCTACGGAGCGCCAACTTGTTGTCGTTGGCCTCTGGATTCAATTTGTACGCTTTTTCGAAATACGGTAAAGCCTTTCTGAACAGCTCTTTAGCTTTATCCTTCTCTTCGTTGTACTTCTTGACGTCGGATATTTCATTGGCGGCTTCCAACAGGATAACGCCCTGGTTGAAATAAATACGTCCCATACTCGACTGGGTTTCAGCATTTTCGCTATCAAGTTCTACTGCTTTTTTGAAGTTTTCTTCCGCTGCTGCATAGTCTTTCAAATACGATTCGTTAATCCTGCCCGCCAGGTCGTAGAGCTGCGCGTTATTAGGATCGTCTTTCAATGCCGTTTTGATGAACGATTCGGCCTTGTCGTACCTGTTTGTATAGACATATACATTTATCAGGTTAAGAATGAAAAACTGGTCTTTCGGGAAGATAGACATGCCCTCTTCGAGCGTTTTTTCCCAGTTAAGCGTATCTCCTGCTGTTCTGTACTCTTCCGAAAGATACTGCAGCATCTCATTCTGGTGAAAATCCTGCTTTGTAGCGCGCGTCATAGCCTCGACAGCCGTAGCATGGTCGTTGAGAGTGCTTGAAGCGATGCCTGCGTAGTAAACAGAATACAGGTAGATAGAATCAATCGGCGCCTGTGTTCCGGGCTTCACCCCTTCTTTCAGCAGGTCGGAATCCTTGATTTTAATGTATTGGTCGAAGAGGTCATAAGCTTTCTTAAAGTCCTGCTTATCAAAATAGTACGCGCCGCCGTTAATGTAATAAGGCAGATTGGCTGTAAGGATATTTTTCATATCCTTAACGTACTTGGGTTTCACTTTGCCCTTTGCATCAGGCAATTTGTCTAATTCGTATGCCTTCTGGAAGTACTGCCAAACGTCGCCAAGCGCTCCATACATCACGGGGTCATTGGTCGGCTGACTTAACAGCGCTTTCATGTTCTCGGCGTCAAACTGCAGGCTCTCAATCAAACCTGCTGTGTACCAAGTTTTTGCATCTCCCTTTGTCTCTGCATTATCAAGGGCGCCCTTGATCAATGCTCTTGCTTCCGTGAAGTTGGGTTTTGCATCTTTCGCCAACTTCAACGCTTCTGTTACCGCCTTCTTCTGTCCGAACATCGTTACGGATACCATAAGGCTCAAGCCAATCATAAATCCTGTTCTTTTCATCTTGTTAAAAATAAATATGGTTAATAATTTTTTACTTTGTTTTAAATTTCTTTTGTATTTTCTTCGTCATTTTTTTCCGAAAAATCGTCTTCTTCTTCAGAAAATTCTTCCGGTTCGTCCGAAAAATTTTCTTCAAAATCCGGCAAATCACGGGTCGGCGAAACGTCTGCAGGCTCGTTTTTCGAGTCATCCGAAGCGGTTTTATTCGCTAATCTTTCCTCCTCAGCTTCCGTAATTACCTTACAGACAGAGGCTATCTCATCGTTCTTTTTATCAAGGTTGATGAGACGCACTCCTTGAGTTGCGCGTCCAATGACGTTCAAATTTACAACATTTATTCGAATTGTAATACCCGATTTGTTAATAATCATTAAATCATTTTCGTCCGTAACGGTTTTGATGTCCACAAGTTTGCCGGTCTTCTCGGTTACCTTGATTGTCTTAACTCCCTTACCGCCACGGTTGGTTATACGGTAATCGTCTATCTTAGAGCGCTTTCCGTAACCTTTTTCGGATACTACGAGGATTGATTCTTTTTCGGTGTCTTTGATACAAACCATGCCTACTATGCAGTCGTCGCCGCCATCCAAAGCCATGCCACGCACGCCGGTGGACGTTCTGCCCATGACGCGGACTTTGCTCTCGTGGAAACGGATAGCGCGACCGTTCTTGTTCGCAAGCACGACCTCGTTGTTGCCGTTAGTCATGCGCACCTGTATCAGTCCGTCGCCCTCACGCAGTTTGATAGCCGTAACGCCCTTCTGACGCGGGTGCGAATAGGCTTCGAGGCAGGTCTTTTTGATAAGTCCCTCGCGCGTACAGAATAATAAATAGTGTGACTTGACGAAGTCAATATCGGTAGTCAGGTTCTTAACGCGGAGGAAAGCGTTCACGCTGTCGTCGGCGTCAATATTCAAAAGGTTCTGAATAGCGCGCCCTTTCGAGTTGCGCGCCCCTTCGGGTATCTCATAGACACGTTTCCAATAGCAACGCCCCTTTGCCGTGAAAAACAGCAGAGTAGCGTGCATTGATGCGGGATAGATATACTCTACAAAATCTTCGTCGCGGGTGTCGGAACCTTTCGACCCTACCCCACCGCGAGCCTGCGAACGGAACTCCGACAACGGCGTCCGCTTGATATAACCCATGTGCGACAAGGTGATAATCATCTGATCATCAGCATAAAAGTCTTCCGGATTGAGTTCTTCGGAAGCATACTCAATGTCTGTCCTGCGCTCATCCCCGTATTTATCAATGATTTCCTGAAATTCATCGTTTATTACGTTATGCAGAACATCCTCATTATCAAGTATTTCCTTCAGTTTTGTTATTGTATTTTGTATTTCTTCAAATTCGGCGCGAAGTTTATCCTGCTCAAGGCCTGTCAACTGCCTCAAGCGCATCTCTACGATTGCGCGGGCTTGAATATCCGTCAGGCTGAAACGCTCCATGAGGTTGGTTACCGCCTCCTGAGGATTGCTTGAAGCCTTGATTATTGCAATAACCTCGTCTATATTGTCGGATGCTATGATGAGACCCTGAAGGATGTGAGCGCGTTCTTCGGCTTTTTTCAAGTCAAACTTGGTGCGGCGGATAACAACTTCCTTCCTGTGATCAACGAAGTTGCCGATCATATCTTTGAGGTTCATCAATTTCGGGCGACCGTTCACGAGCGCTATGTTATTTACGCTGAACGACGACTGCAGGGCGGTCATCTTGTAAAGTTTGTTCAGCACCACATTAGCGTTGGCGTCGCGCTTGACGTCCACCACTATGCGCATGCCCTGGCGGTCGGACTCGTCATTGATATTGCTAATGCCCTCAAGCCGCTTTTCGGTTACTAATTCGGCGATGTATTTTATCAGTTCGGCTTTATTTACCAAATATGGTATCTCGCTGATTACTATCTTGTCATGCGCCGTACCTGCCTCGATTTCAGCCTTTCCGCGCATCACTATACGTCCGCGCCCTGTTTCAAACGCCTCTTTGACGCCTGCATAGCCGTAAATTGTAGCTCCCGTAGGGAAGTCGGGCGCCTTTACATACTGCATAAGCCCCTCTATATCAATCTCGCCGCGTGCATCAACGTATGCTTTGCACGCCTGCAACACCTCTGTCATATTGTGGGGCGGCATATTGGTAGCCATACCCACCGCAATTCCGGAAGCGCCGTTAATCAGCAAGTTAGGTATGCGCGTCGGCAACACCGTAGGTTCCTGAAGAGTATCATCAAAATTGAGCTGAAAATCAACGGTATCCTTATCTATGTCGCGAAGCATCTCTTCTGCAAGTTTGCTGAGCCTCGCCTCCGTGTAACGCATCGCCGCAGGGCTGTCACCGTCCACCGAACCGAAGTTTCCCTGCCCGTCAACGAGCATATACCGCATTGACCATTTCTGCGCAAGCCTCACCATTGCAAAGTAAACCGAAGTATCACCGTGAGGATGGTATTTACCAAGCACTTCACCCACAATTCTCGCCGACTTCTTGTAAGGCTTGTCGGAGTTGTTACCTAATTCGTTCATACCGAAGAGAATACGGCGATGAACAGGTTTAAAGCCATCCCTAACGTCAGGGAGGGCTCGCGACACAATAACGGACATTGAATAATCAATGTACGCGGACCTCATTTCATTGTTAATATCAATCTGAATAATTCTGTCTTCAGCCATCTTAAAATTTTTAGTTCAACAAAGCGGTTAAATGGCTGTTATACAAGCAGTTAGTGTATTTGTATAAGCCTCAAAACCGTTAAAAAAACGCTCAAAGGTACAAAAAAAATTCCAAACAGCGACCTTTTTTTTGCAAAAATTTAGCTTATGCGACGCAGGAAAAATATTCTCTTCGCAAGCTATTATCTTATTGTACGCGCGTTATAGATAAAACGGGTACTTTTTCCACAAGATACTGAGCGTCGTCTTTAAGGGATTGGATTTTGCGGACTACGTCCATTCCTTCTATCACTTTGCCGAATGCTGCAAAACCCTGACCATCAGGGTTTCGCTTGCCGCCAAAATCAAGTTCCGGCTGGTCGCCTATACAGATAAAAAACTCCGAGCTTGCCGTTCCGGGCTTCGAGCGTGCCATAGACAGCACGCCGTCGGTATGCCGGATTCTCGTTTTATCGGTCGTTTCATGCGCTATCGCCGCCTCCGAATCGCGTTCGTTAAGCCCGCCTTGAATAACTTCTATCTTAACCGGACTATTAGGCTGATTATCAAGCCTTACAACCCGATAAAATGAGGCATTACCCTGATTATAAACGCCTTTGTCGGTCAGTTTGAGAAAGTTCGTCGCCGTAACAGGCGCTTTGTCGGTATAAATCTCCGCCACAATATCGCCCATCGCGGTTTTTATGATTACCTGAGGCGCCTTTTGCTGACATCCTGTTAGTGAAATTGCTGCTATAACAGCCAAAAGTTTTGTTATTGTCTTCATAAATGAAAAAATTATAATTAATGCCGCAAAGATACAAAATTTATTTCAACTGCAGGAAAAGAATCGCCAATAAGACTGTTAAAGAAGCGAAGAGAAGTGCGTACCTGCGCCGGCGGAAATACAGCATCAACAGCAGCAAAAACAGGTATGCGGCAAGAGTGGTGAAGAGGTCGAATGGGATTGACAGTTTGGCGCCTCTCAACGATGCAAATGATTCGATTATGAACATCATAAATCTTGTAAGTTGCTCAACAGCAACCTTTAACAACTCGCTGATATATGGCATCCAAACAGGAAACAGCAACCATAGAAGCGTCAATGGGATCAACAGATTTGCAACGACGGTGAGGAAAATGTTGGTGAAAAGGAAGACGCTCGACGAGAAGCCGAAATAGTAGAAACTGAGGAAACTTACGCCTGTTTGCGCAGCAAGCGTTACGGTCAGCACTTCCCACGGGAGTTTGATGATGGGATTTCGGATAGTCAACATCCTGCTGAAACGCGGCTGCAAGTAGAGGATAAAAAAGACGGCAAGATAGCTGAACTGGAACCCGATGTTAAACAGCCAAAACGGATTATATGCGAGCTGGAGCAGGCATGCTGCGGCGAGGGTGTTGTATTTATCGCCCTTGCGTTGGAGTAAATCGCCTGTTATATAGATAGTTATCATCAACGCCGCTCTTACAGATGACGCCGAAAGTCCTGAAACACAGGCATATAGCCATATTATCACTATGGAAATCAGGCATTTGCTGATACGTATCGTATAGTCGTTAGCGTGCAGGAACGACAGCAACACTCTTACGAAACCGTAAATGATGCCGACATGAAACCCGCTGACGGCAATGATATGCGCCACGCCCGAAACCGAGAACTGTTGCTTCAACTCAGTTGGCATGCCTGTTTTGTAATTAATTGTTAATGAGGCAATTACTGATTTATAACCGTTGGGAAGGTTCAGTGTGTCAATCTTTTCAATCATAAACGACTGAATCTGTTTGGCAAGGCGCATATAGAACGGTTCGACTGTGCTGGAGATATTGAAAATCAGTTCGTTAAGCGCCGTTACCTGCACAGCCATAAAAACCGTCATGCAGGCAAAAGCCGATCCCCAAAGCCACCGGTTGAAATAAACGGGCTTCCGGCTGTAGTGTTCGCGGAAAAGGAACGATAAAAGGACTAACGATGCGGCAATAAGCGGCAAGACGAAAGAGAGAGCCTGAACAGGGAAACAGACATAAAGCAGTATTCCGAAAATCCAGAATATCAGCGGTCTGACAAAAGGACGCTTCCGTATCTCGCTTATTATCTCCGTATTATCCATTCATCACGATCCGTTCAAGCTTTTCAATTCCCGTATAACCTGCTTAGGATCAGACGCTTTAAAGACAAAGCTGCCTGCTACGAGCACATCGGCGCCTGCGGCGAGAAGTTGTTTGCCCGTTTCCATATTTACGCCTCCATCTACTTCTATCAGGGTATCAAGCCCTTGCCGCGTAATCATCGCTTTCAAACGTGCGGTTTTCTGAACCGAATGAGGAATAAATTTCTGCGCCCCGAAGCCGGGATTGACGCTCATCAACAACACCATGTCGAGGTCTGCAAGTATATCTTCAAGCAGTTCGACAGGCGTGTGCGGGTTCAGCGTAACGGCCGCTTTCATCCCCGCATCTTTGATGGCATGAACAGTCCGGTGCAGGTGTGGACAGGCTTCGTAGTGAACGTTCATCATATACGCCCCCGTAGCGGCAACTTCGTTGATGAACTTCTGCGGCTCAACAATCATCAAATGAACATCAAGCGGCTTGCGGCAAATCTTCGCAACCGCCTCAATAACAGGGAATCCGAAAGAGATATTAGGGACGAAAACGCCGTCCATCACATCTAAATGAAGCCAGTCGGCGTCGCTCCCGTTAATCATCTCAATATCGCGCTGCAGGTTGAGGAAATCAGCCGACAGCAGCGATGGCGCAATCAAATGTTTCATATTTAAATTTTTTCCGCAAAAGTAATCATTTTTCTGTTATATTAACGAAAAAAGACGCCCGAAAGCGTCTTTTTCTGCATTAATTAAGCCAATAATTCCTTGCAATGCTGATTCCATCGGGGTTATACTCATATATTCGGGCAAATACCCTTATCAGCGCTAATGTTTCGGCGCGAGGGCCAACATACTTCTCTTTCATTTCTCTACTGTCAGAATTTTTTAAAACGGGTACAACATTCATCATAGGCACATTGTTTTAATTGATTATATTTAAGAAACGAAATTTGCATATTATTATTGTATGATTTTTATTTTTATCAAAAAAAAATCGTATTTTTGCTGCATTATTCTTTAAAATCCAAACGTTAATTCTATGAAAAAGAATCTGATTTTCACAGTATTAGTACTGTTTGCAGGGCATTTGTCGGCACAAACCCCTGTCATCACTGCCTCGCGTATGGGCAGCCATATAGACGTCGTCATTGACGGCAAGTTTTTTACGAGTTATCACTTTGAGGAAGGTGAGAAGTATCCTTACTTTTTCCCTGTGAACGGGCCTGTATCGGGCGGTAGCATGACTTCAATGCGCAATGCCATTTACCCTCATCACACGTCGCTTTTCTTCGGTTGCGACCGCGTCAATGGCGGCAACTACTGGCAGGAAGGACTTGAACGGGGACGCATCGTGTCGCTCGGGGCGCAAATTATCGAAGAAAAAGGCGAACGGGTAGTTATCACCGATGAATGTATCTGGAAACGTCCCGACGCCGAAGCGCCTGTCATTGACCGGCGGAAAGTTACCGTAACTTCTCCGTCAAAACAGCTCTATCAGCTTGATTTTGAGATAGAAATGGAGGCTTTGATGGACGTAACAATCGAGAAAACCAATCACTCGCTGTTCAGTATGCGCGTCGCTACGGATATCTCTGTTGAACAGGGCGGTACGATGATTAACGCCGAAGGTCATCAGGGCGAAAAAGCTACTTTCGGCGTCCGTTCGCCGTGGATGGATTACTACGGCGCACGCAAGTCGGGGGTCGAAGGCATCGCCATTCTTCAGCACCCGTCCAATCCGTGGTACCCGTCGCCCTGGTTCACCCGCGATTACGGTTTCGTCTCGCCAACGCCGATGTTTTGGCCACAGGACGACAAATCAACACAGCTGAAGAAAGGCGACAAACTGCGCCTCCGTTACCGCGTTCTCGTACATGCAGGCGACGTCAAGGAAGCGCAGATAGCCAACCTTTTTGAAAAATACAAAGCCGAATAAGCGCTTTTATCGCCACTCATTGGAAAATTTTTCTTACCTTTGCGGCGAAAATATAACATTTTTTGAATGAGTAAAAGACTTTTTTTAGGCGATGAGGCTATCGCACAGGCTGCTATTGATGCGGGCTTGTCGGGCGTCTATTCCTATCCGGGAACGCCCTCGACGGAGATTACCGAGTATATACAGCAGAAGACCGTCGGCAGCGGCATCCACAGCCGCTGGTGCGCTAACGAGAAGACGGCTATGGAAGCGGCGCTCGGCATGAGTTATGCCGGTAAGCGGACGCTCTGCTGCATGAAGCATGTGGGGCTGAACGTTGCAGCCGACTGTTTTATGAACGCTGCCATGACAGGTATTAACGGCGGTATGATAATTGTTACCGCCGACGACCCTTCGATGCATTCGTCGCAAAATGAACAGGATAACCGTCTCTACGGCGATTTCGCCATGCTGCCGATGCTTGAGCCTTCGTGCCAGCAGGAGGCTTACGACATGGTTTACGAGGGCTACGAACTGTCGGAACGTATCGGCTACCCGCTGCTGCTGCGTATCACTACCCGTATGGCGCATTCGCGGGCGGGAGTAGAGACGCGCGAGCCGCTGCCGCAGAACGTCCTGCGTTGCCCCGATGACGGGCGCAAACGCTATATACTGCTGCCTGCTATCGCTCGCCAACGCTTCA
>JAISTJ010000191.1 GCA_031272655.1 Tannerella sp. | reverse complement strand
GGTAAAGAAGAGGCCAACCGCGAAACAGCCCGCAAATTAAAAGCAATCGGCATGCCGTTAGAGCAAATCAAAAGCATCACCGGACTGAACGAGGAACAAATCAACGGATTATAAAGTTAAGAACTAAGTTGATTTATTTTTGTGGCGTCGTTCTTTGAATTTTTATCACGGTGGGTTTCACGAAGGTTTCAACACGAAGGCAGGAAGACAGTACGGCACGACGTGGAGAGAACACGGATGACGCGGAAAGAGTTGGAACGCGGATGGACGCAGATGAACGCGGATTGTTTGGGAATATATACTGAACGCGAAGGACTCAAAGACTCAAAGACGGAAAGACGCAACGAATTTGGGTTGAACGGGACAAAGTCCCGTCATTGCGAGGCACGAAGCAATCCAGAAAATTGGTATAAAAGGTTTAATTGACTGGATTGCTTCACATTCGTTCGCAATGACGGATTTATACATGAAACCTCAAACCTGAAACCCCAAAACCTCAAACCTCCAACCCGAAACATTAAACTCAAACCCCAAAACCCCGAAACATCAAACCCCAAACCTCAATCTCGGATTCCGCGCGGCGCCTACCTCATCGAGCCTGCGGACGGGCGTAGAAAGCGGCATACTGTGCAGGCTTCCGGCGTCGGAAAGTATCAACTCAAAAATCTTTTTGAAAACAGCTATCGCCTCATCCATCGTTTCTTTTGATTCCGTCTCGGTAGGCTCAATCATCAGCGCCTCATGCACTATCAACGGGAAGTACATCGTAGGCGGATGTATTCCATTATCTAACAACTCCTTAGCCACATCGAGAGCCGAAACACCGTACTTATCCTTAATGCCCTGAAGCGTCAGCACAAACTCGTGCATACAAAGCCTGTCGTACGCAACATCGTAATATTCAGACAGTTTATTCCGCATATAATTGGCATTCAAAACCGCATGAACAGCAACATTACGAATGCCTTCTGCCCCAAGTGTTTTTATATAAGTTAAAGCCCTGACTATCACTAAGAAATGACCATAAAAAGCTTTCGTACTTCCTATTGAAGCGGCAGGATTATCAAACCGGAAACCATAGCCGCCATTAACTACCTGATACACAGGCAAATAATCGGCAAGGAAAGATTTGCATCCGACCGGACCGGCGCCCGGACCGCCCCCACCGTGAGGAGTTGAAAAAGTTTTGTGAAGATTGATATGGATAACATCAAAGCCCATATCGCCGGGTCGCGTGATGCCCATAATGGCGTTCAGATTTGCGCCGTCGTAATAGTTAAGTCCGCCGGCCTCATGCACTATCTTAGTGATTTCCAATATATTAGGATCAAATAAACCGAGCGTATTGGGGTTTGTAAGCATCAATCCGGCGGTGTCGCTTCCGACTGCCTCGCGCAGTTTGTCCACATCAACGCATCCGGCGGCATTAGACGGGATATTGACAACCGTGAAGCCTGCCATTGTCGCCGATGCGGGGTTTGTGCCGTGAGCCGCGTCGGGTACGATAATCTTTGTCCGCTGCAAGTCGCCGCGCGCTTCGTGATAAGCCTTTATCAGCATCACGCCTGCAAACTCGCCATGCGCCCCTGCCGCCGGCTGAAATGTAAAAGCGTCCATACCGGCTATCTCGCACAGCGCCTTCCCTGTCTCGTGAAAAACCTCAAGAGCGCCCTGAACGGTATGCTCCGGCTGTAACGGATGAAGATCTTTGAAACCGGGTAACGACGCCATATCTTCGTTGATACGCGGGTTATACTTCATCGTGCACGAGCCGAGCGGATAAAAACCGTCGTTCACACCGAATGTGCGTTTCATCAATTTTGTGTAATGCCGGCTTATTTCCGTTTCCGACAACTCCGGCAACCTCACCGGCGTACTCCGTTTAAAAGCCTCAGGCAGTTCATACACAGGCGTATCCGCCTCCGGAATCAACGCGCTTTTGTGCCCTTTTCTGCTTATTTCAAACAATAATTTCATACTCAATTTATCAAAAATCAGCCGCAAATTTACGGAAAAAATCTAAAAAAACGCCCTAAAGTATCAAGCCGATTGAAAAAATTATTACTTTTGCAGTCGAATGGCTATACGTTTTCAATATAACAAAACCTCGCTGCAGGGGCTTGAAAAGCAACTGAAGATACGCGAGAGGGCTTTGCCGACGATTAAAAGCAAGGAAAATGCACTGCGCCTCGAAGTAAAACGGACGCGCGACGAGATGACGGCGCTTGAAGAAAAACTTGAACGCGACATCCGCAGCTACGAATACATGACGGCGCTGTGGACAGAGTTTGACCCATCTCTCATCAGCGTGCGCAACGTGGCGCTCTCTACCCGCAAGATTGCCGGCGTTGTGGCGCCCGTGCTTGATGACATCGCGTTCGACGTGAAACCCTTCAGCCTCTTCGGCAACCCTTCATGGTTTTACGATGGCATTGATGTGTTGAAAAAACTTGCATCCACAGGCATCGAGGCAGAGTTTACGGGGCTGAAACTCAGCATGTTGGAACGTGCCCGCCGAAAAACGACACAAAAACTCAACCTCTTTGAAAAAGTGCAAATTCCCGGCTACAAAGAGGCTATTTTGAAGATAAAACGATTTATGGAAGATGAGGAAAGCCTTGCCAAATCATCGCAAAAAATTATGCGCGCCAATCAGGAACGCAGGGCAGAAAAGGAGGAGGAAGCAGCATGATAGTTAAGATGAACAAATACGCTTTTTTAGTCTATCATCGTGAGTATAAGGCGTTTCTCGAACACTTGCGCTCACTCGGAGTAGTGCACGTAAAAACCATACGCCCTGTCTCCGAAAATGGTGATATTCAGCGCTTTACAGACGAATTGAAACGAGTTTCCGCACAAATAGACTATCTCAGCAATTTCGAACCACCTGCCCGTCTTTACGACCCCTCTTCCCGTCATTACGAACGCAGTGAAGCAATCCAGAACACCGCCACCACTAACATAGATTGCTTCGTACCTCGCAATGACGAAACGGCTGCCGCCTTTCCGGAAACAGCCGCCGTCATCCCTGAAACAGCTGCCGCCCTTCCCGAAACAATCCTCGCCAAAACCGAAGACCTGCGCGAGACCCTCGCCAAAACCGAAGCCGCCCTCGTAACCCTCGAAAAAGAGCGCAGCCTGTTTGACCCATGGGGCGATTTCAGCTACGAGACAACCGCCAAACTCCTCAAAGAAGGCTACAAAACAAGCTTCTACACATGCCCTGCCCAAAACTACGACGAGACATGGGAATCAACTTATAATGCGCTTATTATCAATGAAATAAACTCAATAAAATATTTTGTTACAATAACAAAACAGGGAGAATACCTTGCAATAGACGCAGATGCAGCCAAATTGCCGCTGAAAGATTTTCAAACAATATCACAAGATATTGAAGATCAGATAGAAATAAAGCAAACGACCAAATATAAAATCGCCAAAACAGCTGAAACTCATCTTGATACACTCAAGAAATACAAAACGGAAATTGAGAACGAGCTGATGTGGAAAGGCGTTGAGATACAGACCGAAACGGAAGCAGAGAGCAAACTTATGTTCCTCGAAGGCTGGATTCCCGCATCGGAAGCGGCTAATACCGAAGCTGCGCTTGAAAAAGCCGGTTGTTTCTTCAAAAAAACAGAGATAACCGACGAAGACGTCATCCCTATCAAGCTGAAAAACAACCGTTTCACCAAACTTTTCGAGCCAATCACCAAACTTTATTCGCTGCCCAACTACAGCGAAATAGACCCTACACCACTGTTTGCGCCGTTTTTCATGCTGTTTTTCGGTTTGTGCTTCGGCGACGGAGGCTACGGGTTGCTGCTCATTATCACCTCATTACTGCTCCGTCAGAAGATGTCGGCGACAATGAAACCGATAATGACTTTAGTGCTCCTTTTTGGCATTACTACGCTGATAATAGGCACGTTAACAGGTTCATTTTTCGGTTGCTCGCTCGTGGATTTTCCCACATTCGCAAAAGTGAAACAATGGTTTATCACAAGCGACAACCTGATGATCATTTCCCTCGTGATAGGGTTTTTCCACGTTGTTTACGGCAAAATTATTGCTGCATATAAAATCAAGATACAGAGGGGTTTAAAGTATAGCCTCGCTGCTTTTGCATGGGTTTTCGTGATACTCTCGCTCGGATGCGTCCTTGCGCTGCCGATGCTCAAAATCACGATTCCCGATACGTTAAAATATATCATGTACGCGATAGCAGGGCTTAGCGGAGCCGTTGCGTTGCTGTACAATATGCCCGGCAGGAATATTTTCCTCAACTTCGGAGCAGGCATCTGGAATACTTATAACACAGTTTCCGGGCTTGTAGGCGATGTCCTGTCGTATATCCGCCTCTATGCGATCGGCCTTACCGGCGCTCTGCTCGGCGGTGTGTTCAACTCTATGGCGATAGATATGACCGCCTCGATGAACCCGTTTATCCGCTGGTTGCCGATGCTGCTGATTCTCATTATCGGGCACGCGCTCAATATCGGCCTCAGCCTTATCAGCTCCCTCGTTCATCCGTTGAGGCTTATCTATGTGGAATACTATAAGAACTCCGAATTTGAAGGCGGAGGACTTGATTATCAACCTTTTAGAATTAAGAATTAAAAACAAAAATAAAAGAAAATGGAACCAATAGTATTAGCTTATGTAGGCGTGGCCTGCATGGTAGGATTGAGCGGAATAGGCAGCGCTTATGGCCTGACTATCTGCGGAAACACAGTGATAGGAGCGATGAAAAAAGCTCCCGAAAAGATGGGCTCATATATCGCCCTTAGCGCCCTCCCGAGTTCGCAAGGCTTATACGGCTTTGTAGCTTATATGATGGTGCAGTCGTATCTTACGCCCGACATCAAGTGGATAGCAGCGGCAGGTATTTTCGGAGCCGGGCTGTTGATGGGTTTTGCGGGTTTGTTCTCTGCCATACGTCAGGGTCAGGTCTGCGCCGAAGGAGTAGCAGCCACAGCCGCAGGACACAACGTCTTCGCCGCCACAATGGTCATGGCTGTCTTCCCTGAGCTTTACGCCATCCTCGCACTTGTCGTATCTATCCTTATATCAGGAACTTTCGCCGGATAAATGACCATCGAGCAGGCGCTTCAATCAGCGACGGATACACGCGCTCTTGTGATCGGAAGAGGCGTCTTGAAAGCTGTCCCGCAACTTTTTGCCGAACATTTCCCCGGCAAAAAGGCGCTTATTGTCGCCGATACAAACACATGGAAAGCGGCCGGAAAAGCTCTCAGAGACATGTTCAAAAGGTCAGACGTACGATTTGATCCGCCTTTCATCTTCACAGACGAAGAACTCCACGCCGAATTTAAGCATATAGGCAGGCTGACGGCGATTCTGGGCAAAACAGAAGCTATACCGGTAGCCGTCGGGTCGGGAACGATCAATGACCTGATAAAGTTTTCGTCTTATTGCACCAACCGACAATATATCTGCGTAGCGACAGCAGCGTCTGTGGACGGTTATACCTCCTACGGCGCTTCAATCACGGCTCACGGCGCCAAAAAGACATTCAACTGCCCCGCACCGCAGGTCTGCGTGGCTGATACCGACGTCATCGCCAATGCGCCGTCAGAATTGAACGCCGCCGGATATGCCGACCTGTTCTCGAAAGTTACGGCAGGCGCGGACTGGATTCTTGCCGATAAGCTTGAAATAGAGCCGATTAACAAGAAAGCTTGGAATATAGTTCAAAATGGTCTGCAAGATGCGCTTTCCGACCCTGTCGGGGTCAGTAGAGGTGAACCCACAGCTATCGGTAAACTGATAGAAGGCTTGATGATGAGCGGGTTTGCTATGCAGGCAATGAAGTCAAGCCGACCTGCTTCCGGCGCCGAACACTACCTGAGCCACCTGTGGGATATGGAAAATCACCGCTTCAACGGCAAACCTGTCTCACACGGCTTTCAGGTGAGCATCGGAACGGTAACCGTTACCGCCCTATATGAAAAAGTCCTTCAGTACCCTTTCCAATCACTTGATATTCAGTCTGTTTGCAGTCAGTGGTATAAAAGCATTAAAGCGATGGACAAAGTAACTGTTGCACAATTTGGCAATAGCGGCTTTTTAGAGCGCTGCCTCAACGAAACTCATGCCAAATACGTAACTCCCACCCAACTTGCCGGACAACTCAAACTGCTCGTAAGCCGCTGGGACAAGATTCGTAAGGCTCTCAAAGCACAACTCTTGCCTTTATCAACGGTAACAGAACGCCTGCAGCAAGTCGGTGCGCCGACCACCCCCGAACAAATAGGCATCACCACTGAAAAACTCCGGTCTTCCATCAAACGAGCGCCCTTTATCCGCAGTCGCTACACCATCCTCGACCTGCTCCAACGCACTAATGCTATTGCTATTTCTTTTCCATCTTGCTGATTTTTAAATTGATAACGGTGCAAAGATAATAAAGTTTTAATATCCTATTATTTTTTTTTGTAAAAAATCACTTCCCAACCTTAACCTTCCCTGCGGTCGTACGCGCACGAGCATCCGGTTCATACATCGCCTCGCACTGGACAGCAGGAAGTAC
>JAISTJ010000185.1 GCA_031272655.1 Tannerella sp. | reverse complement strand
CTTGTATATCAGGAGATTGCGCTGTACAAACTCAGTACCGAGATGTTCATCAAGTTGCCTGACGTTGAGGCGCTGATACGCAAGTACGACGCCCGCGTGCTGTACATCAACGAAGACTGCGTAGTGCTGCAAAAGAACGGTCATTACGAAGAGACGCAGCAACTGTTCAAGGAGTTGAAAGACAAGACGGGCGTGCTGCAGTTCATCCGTTCCGGTCGCATCGCCATCACCAAAGCCAAAGTAGAACGCCTCAGCGACATGCTCGCCGAGATGGAAAAACGGCTTCAATGATTACTATTTTAGATTTTAGATTTTAGATTTTAGATTTTAGATTTTAGATTTTAGATTTGAACACGAAGACAGAAAGGCAAAAAGGCAGAAAGAATTTTAGATTTTAGATTTCAAGTTCAGAGAACTAACTTCGTGCCTTCATTACTTCATGCCTTCGTGTTATAAAGAAAGCAATATGGAACTCGTAGGAAATTTCACATTCAAGACCGAATCGTACCTGCTTGATTTTCGGGGCAGGGCGACGCTCCCTATCATAGGGAACTACATGCTGCACGCCGCTTCGAGCCATGCCTCGTCTCGCGGCTTCGGCTTCAGCGACATGACAGAGCGACACACAGCATGGGTGCTGTCGCGCCTCGCTATGGAACTCTATCGCTATCCCACTATGTCAGAGCCTGTTACGCTCTATACGTGGATAGACGAGGTTGGACGCCTCTTCACGCAGCGCTGCTTCGAGATGCTTGATACGGAAGGCAAAACAATAGCCTACGCCCGTTCCATCTGGGCGGCGATAGACATGCAGACACGCCGCATGACGCCATTAGACGTCGAAGGTCTCAGTAAATACATCGCTATGCGCCCCTGCCCGATAGAAAAGCCCGGCAAGATAGCGCCCATAGAAAACGAGACCGACGGCGAGCCTTACAAGGTGAAATACAGCGACTTGGACATCAACGGGCATTTCAACAGCATCAAATACATAGAACACTTCGTTGACGCCTTCCCTTTAGACATGTTCAAGAGCCGCGAGATACGCCGCTTCGAAATTTCCTACCTGTTGGAAGGACGATATGGTATGCCTTTGATGCTGCATAAAAAAGAAACCGGCGAACATGAATACTCACTTGCTTTCTGTCATGAAAACAAAGCAGTATGCAGGGCAAAAGCAGTTTGGACTTAATAAAATTAAGAATTAAGAGTTAAGAATTAAGAATCATATAATAAACAATTTTAAAAGAAAAGAAAATGGCAATAATTAATTTTGGCGGGATAGACGAGAATGTAGTTACCCGTGAGGAGTTTCCTTTAGAGAAAGCAAGAGAAGTATTAAAGAATGAGACAATTGCAGTAATAGGTTATGGTGTTCAGGGACCCGGTCAGAGCCTTAATTTGCGTGATAACGGTTTCAATGTAATTGTAGGTCAGCGTCCGGGTGCAACGTTTGAGAAAGCTGTTTCCGACGGATGGGTGCCCGGTAAGACGCTTTTTGGAATTGAAGAAGCCTGCGAGCGCGGCACCATCATACAAAATCTGCTGTCAGATGCAGCGCAGATTGCACAATGGCCGACCATGAAGAAACATCTTACAGCCGGTAAAGCGCTGTATTTTTCGCATGGTTTTGCAATCACTTACAAAGAGCGCACTAATATCATCCCTCCTGAAAATGTGGATGTTATATTGATAGCGCCAAAGGGATCCGGTACGTCGTTAAGGCGTTTTTTCCTTCAAGGACGAGGTTTGAACTCATCTTATGCAATTTTTCAGGACGCCACCGGAAAAGCAAAAGAACGCGTCATAGCGCTTGGTATAGGCGTCGGTTCGGGTTACCTGTTTGAGACGACATTCAAGAAAGAAGTTTTTTCAGACCTGACCGGTGAACGTGGAACGCTAATGGGTGCGATTCAAGGTTTACTTCTTGCTCAATATGAAACACTTAGAGAACATGGGCACACTCCGTCGGAAGCATTCAATGAGACAGTAGAGGAACTGACACAATCACTTATGCCGCTATTTGCCGAAAACGGCATGGACTGGATGTATGCCAACTGTTCGACAACGGCTCAACGTGGTGCATTAGACTGGATGGGACCTTTCCACGACGCCACAAAACCTGTATTTGAAAAACTGTACAACGAAGTAGCCAACGGCAATGAGGCTCAACGCTCGATAGATTCAAACTCTAAACCGGATTATCGCGAGAAGTTAGATCGTGAACTTGCCGCCATGCACAACAGCGAGTTATGGCGCACAGGCGCAGTAGTCCGCAAACTTCGACCGGAAAACAACTAAAACGCCTCTTTTATAAGGCGTTCGACCGTTTCTTTGTCGTAACCGAGTTCGCCTGCTTTCCGGAAATCGGAGGCGGCGGACTCTTTCTCGTACTGTGCAAGTTTGATGCGCCCCCGCAGGATGTACATCTCGGCCGATGGCTCTTTTACGGTGGCGAAAACCTTGTTCAGGTCAGCCCTTGCGCGCCCGTTGCGTTTGGTCAGGTAATAAAGTTCGGCGCGTTCTTCCAATATCCTGATGTTATCTTTGTGTTTATCAGCGAGATAGTTAAGGATAGTCTCGCTTGCGTCGTAATTTCCACGCGCCTTTTCAAAGATGGCATACCCGAGCCGCCCCAGAAGCGTCTCTTTGTTGGTATTGATTATATGCTCGAAATCCTTCTCCGCGAGCAGGAACTCACCGTTTTTGAGATACAGGATGCCTCGGTTGTACAAGCCCTGTTCATGGTCGGGATACTTGGCTATCAGGGTGTTATAATCTCCAATTGCTTTATCCGTTTCACCTGTCAGGGTGAACAGCTCGGCGCGGTTGATTAGAATCAGTTCGTCTTCGGGACGCTGGCCAAGGGCTGCCGAATATGAAATCAAAGCGTCGTCGAGTTTGCCCTGACGGCGTTGAAGCGTGCCAAGGTTGCTCAGTAACGCATAGTTGAGGCTGTTGGCAGGCTCAAGGCGCATAGCCGATTTCAAACATTCTTCCGCAGCCGCGAAATTGCCCGAATCGGCATACTCGTAGCTCTTCATCACCATCTCCTCAAATGTCTGCGCATTTGCCGCCTGCTGAAATGCTAATATGCTTATTATCAATAAAATATACTTGTTCATAATTGTGTACTTTCATGCAAAGTTATAAAAAAAGCGCCAAGAACAAAGTTTTTTCCGCATTACATTCCTTTCCGATACCATTTTCGTGGTATTTTATAAAACAAAAATAAAATGTTACCTTTGTAGTCGAATTTAACAGATGGACAATTTTATATTAGCAGATAATCAAGAGATTACACGTGAGGGTTTGGTATCGCTCCTGAAAAAGAACAAGCCGGGTGCGGTTATCGCTTTCGCGTCTTCCCGTGAGGAATTGCAACGGGAACTAAAGCTCAATCCCGCATCGGTAGTGGTGTTGGACTATACCCTGTTTGATTTTTCATCGGTTGACCAGATGCTCAATATGATAGCGTGGGCGGAAATGTCCGCGTGGATACTTTTTTCCGACGAACTTAACGAAGCGTTCCTAAGAAAAGCGCTGTATTCCGACGATACAATCAGCGTTGTGATGAAAAACAACAAGCTCGAGTCAATAGAGAAAGCCCTGATTTATGCGTCTGATTATGAGCGGTTTTTGTGCGAAACGGCCGAATCGGTGCTGAAGAACAAAACGCCCCTGCAGTTCGTTCAGGAAGACAACCTTACTGCTACCGAAAAGGTCATCCTGCGCGAGATAGCGTTGGGCAAAATGACAAAAGAGATAGCTTACGAAAAGAGCCTTAGCTTTCATACCGTCAATACCCACCGCCGCAATATCTTCCGCAAACTCGGCGTAAACAATGTCCACGAAGCGATAAAATACGCTTTTCGCGCCGGACTGATTGACATGATGGAGTATTATATTTAACTTTATTTAACCGTCTGTTTCACAATCGTTACAGGCCCAAGCAATCCTGCCGGTTGCAACGGCGAATCCTGATAGTAATAATAGTGAAGGTTGAAAGTTTTGCGTCCTTTCGATGGACGGGGTGTGTCGTTCAGAAACCAGTCCGGATATTCGCTCATCGGTCTTCCGACTAAAACGCCTTTAAATAGTTCGTCTTTAGCTACCTCAAAATCAAGCGGTTCCTGCATATCGCCAATTAAACGGTTAGCCCAGTTAGTGGTAACGGATATGCGTATTTGGTTGTTTCCGGCTTTAAGGCAGGGCGTAATATCCACGCTGTAAGGCGGATGCCACAGCACGGTAACCGGATTGCCGTTGATTTCCACCTCGGCAATGTCGTGCAGCTCGCCTAAATCGAGTAAAACACGTTTGTTCGGCTTGAGGTCGGCTGCGGAAATACGGATATATCGCTGATAGACAGCTGTTCCGGCGAAATATTTCAGCGCTTCGTCGTCTTGTTTGCTAAAATCGAGCAGCTGCGGCATATTGCGTTTGAACGGCGCGTCTAATTTTGGCAGGAAGGTTACCTCCCAAGCGCCTTTTATTTCTTCCGTTTTAGAATTAACGATTTCGATTTCAGGCAGTTTTGCGTAAGCGTTTTCAATTGTAGGGAAGACTACAAACATAGATGCGTCCGGTTGAAGTTGGAGCCTTACAAAAACGGAATCGCCTCGCGCTTGCCATTTGGAGGTTTGGCGTATAGCGCCCCAATAGGCGTCCCAGAGTTCTGGGATACGGTTTTTCACGGGGAAGGCGAAAGTGCGTTCAACGGCGGTGTTTAGCGGATTACGGACGAAGAATATTTCAGCTTCGGGCGTGCGGCGGTGAAGGCGGTCTGGGTGTGTCTCTATGCAGGCGCCTTGTTGCAGCAACATCTGACAGCGCGCAAGGTAGGCGAAGAACGCTTTGGCGGGTTTGAACCATGTTTGATGACGTCCGAAATGCGTCCCCCATGCGAAGAAATCGGCTCCGGGCTGGTAGCGGTCGTCGAAAGGCTGATGAACCCAGTGATGGAGAAAGAGGCGGTTGCCGCCGAGCAGGAAGATGCTGTCGGCGCAATGCTTCAGGAAAGCCGGGTCTTCGGTGTATTTGCTGTAATCGGGTCTGCCGGTAAAGGCTTCCACGCCGATGATGCGTTGTCCGTGTGCGTTCATTTCCCGTATAGCCTTCTTCATAATAGCGTCGTTGTTGATGCCGCCGGTCCAGACCTCCACCATCGGAAGGTCTGGGACGCCTGCCGCTTCGTAAGTATCGAACGGACCGCCGTAAGGTTCCCAGTAGAACTGCAAGCCGACGGCATGTAGCATCTCGGCGGCTGTTTTCCAACCGTTGTCGAGCATCAGGCGACTTATGACGTCTTTGTTGTCCTGTTCAAAGAGTTTCACATCTTCGCGTTGTGTTGCGTCATTGTCTATAGCCGTGCGCAGTGCGAGCCATGGCAGCGGGTCGTAGCCTTTGAGCCGCAGAAAGTCGCTGCGGAACGTTTCCGTCCAGTCCTGTCCGCCTGCTTCGTAGCTGTCTGCCGCTACGAAGGTAAACGAATTGCCGATGTATTCTTTAAGGCGCTCCACGAGTGGGTTTAATACCTGCTGCCAATGATGGATGTTGTGTTTGCGGCTCATCTTATCCACTTCGAGCGCCTTTCCCCACAGTTCGGCGGGTAGCGGGTGAGGCTGCTTCATAGTAGGGGAGTGACCGAGGCGCACTAATAGCCAGTCGCCCGTCGGCGCTTGCCATTCTATCTGCCCTTTGTCGTCCATATATTGCGAAATATCAAGTACTTCGCCAACGGAGGGGTTAATCTTAATCGGTACGGCACAAACGGCAATATCCCTGTAGAAAGTTGATTTTCGGGCGTCGCCTTGCACGGGAGCTGGTTTATCAAGCGTTTCGCGAACCATCTTTCCGCCACTGACGCGCTTTTTGGTAGAGACAACCTTTTGCATGCCCTGTTCTTCGGAAATCCATTCGCCGCCAGTAACGGTGTATCCGGGCGTGTTGTGCATACCGATATGCATTCCAAGTCGTTTTGCTTCTGCGGCGGCATGGCGTAAGGCGTCCCACCACGCCTCGCTGCGATAGGTTTGGGTTGCCCACTTGGAGTTCGTTCTTGCGCCGACATGGAAGATGTACGCTCCGCCGATACCTGCTTCGTTCATCGCTTCCAAGTCTTTTGTGATGCCTTCTTTCGAGAAATTTGTCCCCATCCATTGCCACAAGGCATACGGACGGTATTCGTCGGTTGGGGCGCTAAACTTTTGCGACAGCGAGAGCAGCGTTTCGGTCGTCCCCTGCGCTTGTAGCAACCCAAAGGGAAAGCATAATGTAAGCAGTAAAAAGTACTTCTTCATAATAAAAGTTAATATGTCAAATAAAACAACAGAAAACAATAAAAACCTCAAACTCAAAAACTCAAAAACTCAAACCCCAAACCCCAAACCCCAAACTACGCAGTTCCCTGTCCTCACAGTTATAAAATCCATCAATGACAATGTCGCGCGAGGGGGTGATTTCGACCATCGCAAAGCTGTTATTGTCCGGCAATGCGCCTTCTATCATCCCTTTCATCGTGAAATAGTGGATGCCGCCGCTGAAGTTGTAACTGCCCGCATGGTGATGTCCCTGAAAAACGGCCAAAACGTTGCCGTTCTTCTCAAGCGCGGCGATTACTTCTTCGGCGTTCCCGACGACCGTTCCGTGCTGTCGTTGCGTCAGGTCGAGCAACTGATGGATAAAAACCACGACCGGCTGCCGAGTATCAAGTTCCTTAGTCAGCCAGTCCAACTGTCGGCGTGGGATGTACGCTTTTGTCCAGTCGAAATTGCCGCTGTCGTAATCCGAGCTGTCCTCGTTGTAGTTGGCGTCCAACACAATGAATTTCACCTTTTTAACGGTAAAAGAATAATAATTCTTGCCCTTAGCCGCGCCTGCATTGGCGGTATGTTGCAGGAAACTCGCCTTGCTGATGTTATCCTCGTCGTGATTGCCGAGAACATGGTAAACGTCGCCTTTAAATGTCTGATACTCAGTCTCAATCTCATCAAGGAAAGCAAGCGTTTCTTCCCCTGTTTTGCCCATATCCTTAAAATCGCCAAGTTCGATGACGAAATCAGGCTTTTGCTCGTTGAAGACCATCATCGCCGCGCGCATCTTGTCAAGCGACTGCTCATAAAAGCGGCTTCCGGCGGCTTCGCGGCGTGCAAAATGCGAATCGGTAACAAGTCCGAAACGCACACTTGAGGCATTACCCCTGTTCACACAGCCATGCAAAATAATCAACCCCGCAATCCCCTGCGAAACCTTCAAAAACTGTCGTCTGTCCATATCTATTTCACATACAAATTACAGTCTGTTTCTGGCTTAACTACCAATTTTCCTTTTATCACAATACTGCCCGCTTTCATGCTTGGGGCGGCAGTGATATTGATGCGCACCGTTCCGTCGGGGAGGACGGTGGCAAATCCCGGCGTCTCAACGCCTTGCAGCCACAAAGAGATTTTTTCAAACTTCACAGCATCCTGTCCTGCCTTGACGCTCAAGACATACTGCTCTGCAAAAGGGATAAACGGCGACAGGTCGTACTCAAAATCCCTGTCTGCACCGAGTTTTATCTCGCCAACTTTACGGTCAAGTTTTTCGCCGCTTGCCAAAATCCGGTCGGGTTTGATGCCGGTATTGAAAACGGCTAAACGCTTGATTACAGGAGGATAAGACGCCTCTGTAACACGCAAGCGGACAGCTTCAACCCGCGTCGGCGCAAAGTGTTCAATGCGTTTCTGCCCAACCGAAAAACCGGCCGCAAGCGTGAGCCATTTCCCGCCCTGCAAACCTTCAATAATATAACGGCGCACACGTTGCCCCATCTCAATATCTTCCTGAATAACAGCATGATCTATCAGCGCCGGACTTTCCAACTGCAACTCCACCAACGAGCCTTTGCCCGATGTTTCGGCCACACTTTGCCCGAAACGTTTTTTGATTTCCTTGCCGAAGTTTCGGTATAATTCCATATCCATTTCGGGGATAAGTCCGGTCGTATCGGGCGCAGCATTGAGCAGGAACAGGCCGCCGCGGCCAACCGACTGGTAATAGATATCCATCATTTCGTCGAGGCTTCGCAGGCTTGAATGGTTTGTCGGCGACCAAAACCAGTAGTGGTAGCGCGGCACGGTGTTCACTTCCACTGGCATATAAATATCGCCGTCGGGGTCGCTGTGGTCGGCTGTCGCAACGCCCGAAAGGGCATCTTCCGATTTCACCGTGTACCAGTTTGGATACGGGCAGATACCCTGCTCGTTGCCCACCCAACGGATGTTTGCAAACGGCCCTTGAAAGACTATTGCATTAGGGCAATTCTTCCGGATAATATCCTCAAGCGGCACTATAACGCTGCCGTCAAACCATATCTCGTTGATAATCTTCCCGTAACGTGAAGTAACTTCTTCCCATTGCCGGCGCAGCACTTTGTTGTAACCTTCTTGTTTTGCAGGGTCTGTCGTCTTGCCGCCGCCACCGACGTATGCGCCCCAAGTGTCGTCGCCCGGATAGATGTAAACACCAAGTTTGATGCCTCTTGCGAAGCAGGCTTTCGCTAATTCGTCGAGCACATCGCCCTTTCCGCCTTTGTAGGGAGTGTTTTTGATGCTGTAATCGCTCGTTTCCGTTTGCCACCAACAGAAACCGCCCGTATGCTTAGCGACAAAAAGTATTTCCTTGGCGTCAAAAGCTTCGGCGGCGTCTATCCATTGATTAACGTCAAGTTGCGTGGGTTTGATGCGCGACAGCGGCGTAGAATGGTTGTCAAGCTCACCTCCTTGCCACGTGCAGGGGTCAAGGCATAGAAACATTATCTGCTCCTGTTCCTGCCACAAAACCTGCTGCGGCGTCGGCAAAACATATTTACCTGTCGTAGTTTGCGCCTGTAACAGACTGATATTAAGGCATATAAATGCAGCAAAGCAAAGATTAATCCAATTCATTTGATTATAAGTGTCAATTCTAAATTCTTAATTCTAAATTCTAAATCAACCGTACCCCCCCTTTATCGGCAGAAGCAACCATACTTGCATAAGCTCGGAGCGCTTTCGATACTTGCCGGTCGCGTATGGGTTTCCAAGCTTCCGCGCCGCGAATGTCTTCTTCCTTCCGGCGTTTTTCAAACTCGTCGGCGCTTATTTTAAGGTTTATCGAACGAGCCGGAATATCTATCTCGATGACATCGCCGTCGCGAACAAGAGCAATAGCGCCACCTGAAGCGGCTTCCGGCGATACGTGCCCTATACTTAAACCAGACGTACCGCCGCTGAAACGACCGTCCGTAACAAGTGCACATTCTTTCCCAAGATGCATGGATTTAATGTACGAGGTCGGATAAAGCATCTCTTGCATTCCCGGGCCACCCTTCGGACCTTCGTAAATGATAACAACCACGTCTCCGCTTTGCACCTCGCCGTTCAGTATCCCTTCACAAGCCTGTTCCTGAGAATGAAATACTTTTGCGCGACCGCTGAAATGCCATATACTCTCATCAACTCCGGCTGTCTTGACCACACAGCCGTCTTCGGCAATATTTCCTTTCAAAACCGCCAAACCACCGTCTTTGGAATAAGCATGCTCGATGGCGCGTATGCAACCGCTTTCACGGTCAGTATCAAGAGCTTCGTAATACTCTGACTGTGAGCCAATTACTAAATTAAATTTGTGAGCCGGCGCACTTTTGTATATCTTCAACGCCTCTTCGGTAACATTTTTACTTGTAATATCGTACAAATCAACAGCTTCGCCAAGCGTCAATCCGTCAACTCTTTTAACGTTCACATCCACCAAGCCGCCTTTGGTAAGTTCGCCCATGATTGAAAGTATTCCTCCGGCGCGATTAACATCCTGAAGATGATACTTTTGGGTATTCGGAGCTACTTTGCAAAGACATGGCGTCCTGCGTGAAAGCGTGTCTATATCCTGCATTGTAAAGTCCACGCCGGCTTCATTGGCAATGGCGAGCAGATGCAACACCGTATTAGTGGAACCGCCCATGGCGATATCAAGGGTCATGGCATTCAGAAAAGCCTGACGTGAAGCTATATTAAGCGGAAGTACGGATACGTCGTCTTTAAAATAGTATTTTTCGGCATTGTCAACTATCAATCGGGCGGCTTTCAGGAACAGGCCGGTTCTGTTTTCATGCGTCGCAAGTACGGTGCCGTTACCCGGCAAAGCCATGCCTATCGCTTCGTTGAGACAATTCATGGAGTTGGCGGTGAACATCCCCGAACAGCAGCCGCAAGTAGGACAGGCGGCGGCTTCAATAGCCGATACGTCGGCATCGCTGACGGTCGGGTCTGCCGATTTTATCATTGCATCAATAAGGTCGAGCCGTCCCCCACTCCACTCGCCTGCTTCCATCGGCCCTCCCGACACAAACACCGTGGGAATGTTAAGCCGCATCGAAGCCATCAACATGCCGGGCGTAATCTTGTCGCAGTTGCTGATACAAATCAACGCATCCGCTTTATGTGCATTAACCATATATTCAACGCTGTCGGCTATCAAATCACGTGACGGCAACGAATAAAGCATGCCGTCATGCCCCATCGCTATGCCATCGTCTATCGCTATCGTGTTAAACTCCGCCGCAAAGCAACCCAAACGCTCAATCTCTTTCTTGACAATCTGCCCCGCCTCATGCAAGTGAACATGTCCGGGAACAAACTGCGTAAAAGAATTGGCTATGGCTATAATCGGCTTGCCACGTTGCTCGCGTTTCATGCCATTAGCAGCCCACAAGGCCCTTGCACCGGCCATGCGGCGCTCATCCATACAAACAGAACTTCGTAATTTCATCGTTTTATCTTATTTTAGAATATGCAAATATAGTTATTTTTTTGTAATTTGTCCCTAAATTCATGGTTTTTCAAACCCCATGACGGAGCAAGGACAAGCTCCTTGGGCGATTGCGACACGAAACGGTCAATATAAATGTCCCCCCGCAAACGCGCAACAAACTCCCTAACCAAAGCAATGTACTCGTCCACCGTCATTTCTACCCCCCTCCCCGTCATTGCGGCGCCACTCCCCGTCATTGCGAACGAAGTGAAGCAATCCAGAAAATTCCCATCTATCATCTTTCCCGAATCACTCCGCCCGCGGCAATGACGCAAATAAGCCTCCCCAAGCGCCGTACCCCGAAGAATCTGCAACTGATGCAACTTGACGGACGTCAGCGGCAACTCATTGAGCCGGTCGGCGTGAGACATCATCATTTCGCGCGATTCACCGGGCAAACCGAGTATGACATGCGCCCCGACGGGTATCCCGCGCGCCGCCGTCCTGCGAACGGCATCCTCCGCTTCGGCGTACGTATGACAACGGTTGATAAGCCGCAAAGTCTCGTTCGACGTGCTTTCAATCCCGTATTCAAGCATCACGAAAGTGCGTTCCGACAATTCCTGCAAGTAATCAAGCGTCTCGTCGGGCACACAGTCCGGACGGGTGCCGATAATCAACCCCACGACGCCTTCCGTTTCCAACGCTTCTTCATACAGTTTTCGCAACGTCCCAAGCGGCGCATAAGTCCCGCTATACGCCTGAAAATAAGCAATATACTTCATTTCGGGATATTTGTAAGAAAAGAAACGAATACCATCATTCAACTGATTAGCAATTGATTGCGACGGACGCAATGACGAGGCGATTGCATACCTCGGCACAAACGAACTGTTATTGCAATAAATACATCCGCCGCGACCCTTAGAGCCGTCGCGGTTAGGGCAAGTAAAACCGCCGTCAACGGAAATTTTCTGCACCTTGAACAACGGAAACCGCATCCTCAAATATTCCGAAAAATCCCTGTATTTCACACCGCAAAATTAACAAAAACGTCCGAAAAACAAAATAAAATCCCATTTTTTTCCTACCTTTGCAATCACTATCCACTATTCACTATCCACTATTAACTATTCACTATTAACTATTCACTATTCACTATTCACTATGGAACTATCCTTCCCCTTGACCGACCCTGTACTGAAATTCCTTGTGATTTTGGTCATCATTCTGTTTGCGCCGATACTGCTCAACAGGCTGAAGATACCGTCAATACTGGGGTTGATAATAGCCGGCGTGGTGATAGGTCCGCATGGTCTGAATATGATGGAGCGCGACAGTGGCATAATACTTTCCGGCACTGCGGGGCTGTTGTATATCATGTTCTTAGCCGGATTGGACATAGACCTTGCCGGTTTTCGCAAGAACCGTTACCGCAGCCTCTGGTTCGGTTTCCTGACGTTCATCATCCCGATGCTGCTCGGTTTTGCGGCGGGTCGCTACGTGCTGGGCTTTACGCTCGATTCGTCGGCTCTGCTGGGCGGCATGTTCGCCTCGCACACACTGATAGCCTATCCGCTGATAGCCAAGTACGGCGTAACGAAGAACCGCGCCGTAACAATCGCCGTTGGCGGTACGATGATAACAGACACTCTGGCGCTGCTCGTGCTGGCGACAATAGTAGGTTTAAACAAAGGCGAGGCGTCGCTCGGCTTCTGGCTCAAACTCGGCGGCTCTACGGTCATTGCCATTATCATCATCACCGCCGTCTTCCCACTCATAGCACGGTGGTTCTTCAAACGCTTCAAAGACAAGGTGGCGCAATATATCTTCGTGCTGGCGTTGGTGTTCCTGGGCGCGGCGCTGTCGGAACTCGCCGGTATAGATGGTATTATTGGCGCGTTCCTGACAGGGCTGTCGCTTAACAAACTGATACCGAGCGCCTCGCCGCTGATGAACCGCGTAGAGTTTGTCGGCAACGCCATTTTCATACCTTTCTTCCTGATAGGCGTAGGGATGTTAGTCGATTACAAAGCGTTCTTCCGCGATTTCGGGACGCTCGAAGTGGCGGCGCTGATGATTATCATCGCTTTAAGCAGCAAATACGCGGCGGCTTGGGTTACGCAGAAGACGCTTCGCTTCACCTCCGACGAGCGACAGGTGATGTTCGGACTGAGCGCCTCGCGCGTCGCCGCCACACTCGCCATAGTATCAGTGGGTTACAACCTCATAGTAAGTTATACCGACGCAGGCGAGCCGGTACGACTGCTTAGCGAGAGCGTCCTCAACGGCACAATTATTATGATACTGATAACCTGCACCATAGCCTCGTTTGCCGCCCAGCGCAGCGCGCGTAACATATCCCTCATGCAGACCGACCAGGAAGACAGCCGCACGTATTGGGAGAACATCCTTATCCCCGTGAAACACCCCGATAACCTTGACGAACTGATAAGCCTCAGCGCCATATTGAAGAAGAAGCAGAACAAGCACGGTCTCTTTGCGCTCAATGTGCTGAATCTGCAAGATTCGGACGCCGAATCGCATAAGAAGGCGACCGAACTGCTTGAGAAGGCGCAGAAAGCCGCTTCGGTAGCCGACATACGCCTCAGCACGCTGCTGCGTTACGACGATAACGTGGCTGACGCCATCACAAGCGTCATCCGCGAACACGCCATCACCGACCTCATACTCGGTCTGCACATCCACCACGAGATGTCGGAATCGTTTCTGGGAAACTTGACGGAGAACATCCTCGCCCGCAGCAACGTAACGACCTGTATCTACCGGCACGTGCAGCCCGTAGCGACCGTAGCCCGTCATCACATCGTCATCCCGCAGCACGCCGAGACCGAGTTCGGCTTCCCGTTCTGGATGATGAAAATGCTCAATCTGGGACGTAAGAGCGAACTTATCTTTTATGCCCCGCGCGAGACGCTGAACGTCATCCTCAACGTACACCTCAAGCGCCACATCAACGCGCGGTACGTCAACTTCAACAACTGGGACGACTTCCTCACCATAGCCGACAGTTTTGAGCCAAACGACGGCTTGATAGTGGTGATGAGCCGCCGCGACCGCGCATCATATCAGGCAGGCATGCGCTTCATCCCGCAATACCTTAACAATCAGTTCAGCGCCTACAACTTCATCCTTATTTATCCGGTGCAAATGTCGGAAACGGAACGA
>JAISTJ010000161.1 GCA_031272655.1 Tannerella sp. | reverse complement strand
GTGCTTAACATGCTGGTTATCCGCGAGACGACCCAGACCACCGAGAACCTTGCCGAACTTCGACACCAGATAGACGCCATTGACGAGGGACTGCTCGAACAACTCTCTAAACGTATGCGCATCTCCCGCGAGATTGGTATCTACAAGAAGGAACACAACATGCCGATATTGCAGACCCCGCGCTACGACGAGATTCTTGAAAACCGCTCAAAGATGGGGCTTGCTATGGACCTCAGCCCGGAGTTCGTCAAGAAAATCTACACAGAGATACATGAGGAATCGGTGAGGCAGCAGATGGTTATAATGAACAAGTGAATAGTGAATAGTGAACAGTGAACAGTGAATAGTAAATCATTAACTATAAACTATAAACTATAAACTCATAAACTATAAACTATGCGAATCCAGATACTCGGAGCGGGGAAGATGGGGGCGTTCTTCGCCGACCTGCTCAGTTTTGACCACGAGGTAGCGGTATTGGAGAAAGACCCTCGCCGCATGCGCTTCATCTACAACGCAGTACGTATGCAGTCGCCCGAAGAAATCGCCGACTTTGCGCCCGAACTGCTCATCAACTGCGTTACCCTCAACCACACCATAGAGGCGTTTGAGGCTGTAACGCCATACTTAAACAAGAACTGCATCATAAGCGATATTGCCTCTGTAAAGACCGACCTGAAGCCGTACTACGAGCAGTGCGGCTTCCCCTACGTCTCTACCCACCCGATGTTCGGACCGACCTTTGCCAACTTAGCCAACTTGGCCGAAGAGAACACTATCATCATCTCCGAAGGCGTACATCTGGGCAAGATATTCTTCAAAGACATTTATAACCGATTGAAACTGAACGTCTTTGAATATACGTTTGAAGAGCACGACAGGGTTGTGGCATATTCTCTCGGCATACCGTTCGCCTCTACGCTCGTCTTTGCCGCTACGATGGTGCATCAAGACGCCCCCGGCACCACCTTCAAGCGCCACCAGAGCATCGCGCGCGGCTTGCTTTCGGAAGACGACTATCTGCTGACCGAGATACTCTTCAACCCCCGCACGCCGCGTCAGATTTCGCGCATTCAAGAGAAACTAACTGAACTTCAGGATATTATCGCAGAAAAAGATTCCGATAAGATGAAAAAATTCCTCGAAGATGTCAGGAAAAGGGTTTGAATAGCAATAAAATGAGTACTTTTGCGGTTCCAAACTTACAAAAAAATGAACGAGACGATAAGGCAAGACTTCCCTATTTTGCAACGCAAGGTTTACAACAAATCGTTGGTTTACCTTGATAATGCGGCAACTACACAAAAACCAAGATGTGTTGTTGAAAAAATAGAGGAAGAATATTATAATGTAAATGCAAACATTCACAGAGGGGTGCATTATTTAAGTCAGCAGGCTACGGAGGCGCATGAACAGGCGCGACGACGGGTTCAAAAGTTTATAAACGCCGCCAAACCTGAGGAAATAATCTTCACTCGCGGCACAACTGAGGCTATAAATTTAGTAGCTTCAGGTTTTGCATCAGCCTTTATGTCAGTCGGTGACGAAGTGATTATTTCGACTATGGAACATCATTCCAATATAGTGCCTTGGCAATTGGAAGCCGCACGTAAAGGCATAACAGTCAAAGTAATACCTCTTAATGAAGCAGGAGAACTTAATTTAGAAGCATACGAACGGTTGTTTTCCGAAAAAACACGATTAGTATCTGTTTCACATATATCTAACGTTCTTGGCTCCATCAATCCTATTGATAAAATCATACGTTATGCACATCTGCATGAAGTGCCTGTAATGATTGACGGCGCTCAGGCAGTAGCCCATCAGAACGTTGATGTTCAAGCTATTGACGCCGATTTTTACGCTTTCTCGTCTCATAAAATTTATGGGCCGACAGGTATTGGAGTGTTGTACGGCAAAGAGGTTTGGTTAGACAAAATGCCACCATATCAAGGCGGCGGCGAGATGATTTCATCCGTATCATTCGAGAAAACAAAATTCAATGAGTTACCTTTTAAGTTTGAAGCAGGTACGCCCGATTATATCGGTAGTACGGCTTTAGCTGAAGCCCTTAATTATGTGGATAATATAGGTTTAACAACTATTCAAACTCATGAGAAAGATTTGCTTGAGTATGCAACAAAACGAATGAGAACTGTTGACGGACTGCGGATTTTTGGAAATTCATCAGAAAAAAGCAGCGTTATTTCATTCTTAGTCAGGAACATACATCATTATGACATGGGCTTGCTATTAGACCAACTGGGCATTGCCGTCCGTTCGGGGCATCACTGCGCTGAGCCGCTGCATCATTCACTCGGCATTGAAGGTACTGTCCGAGCTTCATTTGCTCTTTACAATACCCGAAGTGAGGTTGATACATTCATTGACGGAATTGAAAAAGTTGCAACAATGCTTTCGTAAGTGTTAGGAGTTTAGGAGTTTATAGTTTATGGTTTATAGTTTATAGTTTATAGTTTATAGTTTATGGTTTGAGGTTTGAGGTTTGAAGTTTGAAGTTTGAAGTTTTATATAGTTTTCAATAGTTTCTTATAGTTTTTTATAGTTTTATTTTTTATTTTTTATTTTTTATTTTAACTAAGATTGCTTCGTTCCTCGCAATGACGGCGCCACAATTCATCATTCATCACTAATCACTAATAAAATATGTTACTTCCATATATGCAAAAGGACCGAATTGAAGGTGGTTGCGACGAGGCAGGGCGCGGATGCCTCGCAGGGGCGGTTTTTGCCGCAGCCGTTATTCTGCCTAATGATTACCGCAATGAAACCCTAAACGACAGCAAACAACTATCTGAGAAGCAGCGTAATAAGCTCAGAATTGAGATAGAACAGGAAGCCATATCATGGGCTGTTGGGATTGTTTCTCCGGAAGAAATAGATAAGATTAACATCCTTAAGGCGTCCTTTCTTGCCATGCACCGTGCTATTTCTCAGTTAAAGCCCCAGCCTGAGCACCTGCTCATTGACGGCAACCGTTTTACGCCTTACCATGACGTCCCGCACACGACAGTGATAAAAGGCGACGGCAAATATATGTCTATAGCAGCCGCATCGGTGCTTGCTAAAACACACCGCGACGAATATATGTATGCTTTGGATAAAGAATTTCCGGCATATCAATGGTGCGACAATAAAGGTTATCCTACTGAAACACACCGCACAGCCATCCGTCAACACGGCGCAACACCTTATCACCGCCGCACTTTCACACTATTGCCGGCAACTCAACTAAAACTTGATTTCTAAAAATTGAAGGAAGAAAAGTAAAAAAAGTACTGATTTTTTTGGCAAAACCAAAACCAACACTTATCTTTGCCGTCAAATTATCAAACAAAAAGTTACAGATATGAAAAAGTTGGTTATTATTTTTATTACAATCGCGCTGACAGGTCTGACAAGCTTGATTAGCGCCCAGGAGTTGAGCGACGAGGCTTTAAGCGCCAAGTACAAACAGGAGATAGCAGTTCTTGCGTCAGAAATAAAAACGGTCAAACTTAAACTGAAAGCAGACAAAGACAATACTGCTCTAAAAGAAGAACTGTCTGATAAAGAGGCGCAATACAAAGACTTAGTCGCTAAAAAGAAAGTCATTGACAAGTCAATAAAGAGCGTGAAAGCAGCTGAAAAAGCGGAGAAAAAAGCCGAAAAGGCAAAATCCGACGCCGAAAAAGCTGCCATAGATGCAAGAAAAGTCAAGGAAAAAGAAAAAGCGGCTGCAGCTAAAAAAGATTAAATAGATTGATTATCAGAGTATTATTGTGTATAGTACAAGCGTTTATGATATGCGGATTCATCACAGCTACCGACATCTGCATATCGGCTATCAGCATATCGGGAAACAAGCAGACAAAAGACTTCACGATACTGCGAGAGTTACCTTTTCATGTCGGCGACGTCATGGCCGAAGACAAACTCATTGAACAGCTGACAGTTGCAACTAACCACCTCAATAACACCTCTTTATTCAACTATGTCAATATAGACTACATCCCCGACACGCTTACGGCTTCGGGATGCGAATCGTGCGTCATCATGATAACTGTTGAGGAAAGATGGTACTACTGGCCGCAGGTGAGCCTCAAACTCGAAGACCGCAACCTGAGCAACTGGATTCACGACCGCAACTTCGACCGCATAACGATAGGCTGGGGAATGCGCGTGTATAACGTTCTGGGTTTGAGGCATAAATTCACAATAAGCGACTATTTTGGCTTTGAAAAAGGCTTACGTTTAGGCTATTCCAATATCGCCCTTGACAAAAAACGTACCAAGATGCTTGGTTTCACGATGGTAGCGCTGTACAACCGCACTTTGAATGTCAGTTCGGAAAACGACAGGGTTATTTACCTGAAAAGCCGCAACAGCTTTCTCGACCGCACATTCGAAGGGGTTGTCAATTACACTTACCGCCCCGGCATCAGGTCGGTTCACTCGTTCAATGTTGGTTACAAACGGACGCATATCGGCGATTCCGTACTGATGTACAACAGCGACTATTGGGGTACTCAAAATGCTATAAATCACGCAATTAGCTTTCTGTATGAGTACAGTTTTGAACACCGCGATTATGCCGCCTACCCCACCGACGGCTATTTCATCGGTTCGTCCATAACAGGACTTACGGCCGACAAGATGCGTTTTTTTTACAGCGAACTCAACTTGCGGTTTCAATACTATAAACCCCTGTCGCAGCGCTGGTTCTGGGATTCGCGCCTTAATACGGGCGTAACTTTCAAAAATAAACACGCCTATATCTACGACCAACATGTAGGATACGAAGAGAAAAACATCACCGGGTATGACTACTATGTCATTGATGGTCAGCATCATATAATACTCAACAATGACCTGCGCTATTGCCTGATGCCGAAGAAAATTTTCATACTCGGCTCGTCGGACAGCGGCGCGAAATTCAAGAAAATTCACTTCACCCTGTATGCAAAACTGTCTTATGATCTTGGTTATGTGTGCAATGATTACCGCTCGCCTTCCAACACGCTGGCAAACACGCTGTTATGGGGAAGCGGATTTGGTCTTGACCTCGTAACTTATTATGACATAGTGCTTAACGCAAGTTATGCCATCAACAAAATGGGCTATGGCGGTTTTTATTTCGGGATAAAAGCGCCTTTGTTTTGATTCCTTTTATCTTGGTTGAATAAGGCGGCGGCAGGTTGGGTCGTCGCTAAGGTCTTTCAGTTCGATACCGGTGCGGCGTATTGCGAATGCGTTCTCTATCAGCCAGGCAAGTTTGAACGCGGCGCGGTCGTAGGTCAAGCCCTCCGGTCGTATGTT
>JAISTJ010000122.1 GCA_031272655.1 Tannerella sp. | reverse complement strand
ACATTAATTTTGTCATTTGCGCTCACTTCACGCATTCCCGCTTTAATAATCAGCGGATTAAAAGCAAGACCCGCTCCCAGAACGGAAGCCTGCCGTAAAAAATTTCTTCGAGTAGTCATAATTAGTTTATTAAAAATTTTGCGCAAATATAGAAATAATTTTGCAATATTCAAAGATTTGGTTTATCTTTGCGCCAAAAATTGATAATTACATATCATGGCAAAAATTTATGAAGAGCCTGTAAACAGCGGCGGATTGCACAATGTCCTCGCTACGGGCACAACAGTTACAGGGACGGTTCTTGCAGAGTCGGATTTCAGGATTGACGGTCGCGTTGAAGGTGAAATCAACTGTAAGGGCAAGATAGTGATAGGTCCCAAAGGCAGCGTTAAAGGCAATATTGAGACTGTCAACGCTGAGGTTTTCGGAAATGTCGAGGGCACTATTCGTGTTCGCGAACGCCTGATACTCAAGTCATCAGCCGAACTAAAGGGTGATATTTTCATCCAGACGCTTGAGATTGAGCCGGGCGCCAAGCTCAACGGCAGTTGTACGATGTCGTCGGGTCGCGAAGCTCCGGTAGAGCCTGTTCCGCCTGTCGGTCAAAAACCGGGCGGTGCGCCTTTGCAGAAATAAAATCTTTCGGAAGGTGTTCGACAGTAGATTTTTAGCGGCAACAGAGTTGTAATACTTTGCTGCTCAGGTTTTTATTATTCATAAGTTGCTCAATTGTAATGTGCATACGGTAACGCCAGTAGTTTTCAGGGTTTGCAGGAACATTAATCCGCTCAGTGTTAAAGTCTTCGCAACGTAATTCGCCATCCATAGCGAACCAGTCTTGTAGAGGGATGACTGTCAGCATTGATGGTGAATTAATGTGCTGACTGACAATTTGTTCCGCGATTTCGGGAGTGCAGTTTTCAGGCGCTTTGCCTTCCCTGTGAAGTATATTGTTGTAATACCGTTGCGTCCTGTCGCTGTCCTCATGCCACCACGCGCGGACGGGGTTCATGTCGTGCGTCGAAGTGGTGCATACGGAATGATACGGCAGGGTGTTCAAATCGGTAAACTCCTTGCCGTATTCTTTTGAAATACGCCCAAGCTCAAGCGTCAAAATCTGCAAGCTGTCCATCACTTCATGCACCGTAGCCGGCAACATGCCGAGATCTTCGCCGCAGACTATCATGGAGGAGCTTTTTGTCAATGGCGAGAGACGTTTTAACGCTGTTTCTTTCCAAAATTCATTGTGGCGAACGTAAAAAAACTCATGATGCAGACGGCCGAAAGCGGCTTTTTCGTTCTCTTCAAGATTTTTGTAAGTATCTGATTTATAGGCAGATATTAACGGATGAAAACAATTCGGAAAGTACGGATCGGGCAAAAACAAGTCCTTTATAGCATTGTTATCGCTGAAAGTCAGCCCGTAAGAATTAATTTCGGTTTCGGAAAGCGGCAATGCAGGCCGAAAATGCCCGTACAACCCGCTCTGACGGCCCACCGGTATCTCCCAAATCCTGAAAAAACCGAGAATATGATCTATGCGGATGCAGTCGAAATAGCGGTTCAGATGCGCAAAACGCCGTTTCCACCATTCAAAACCGTCTTTTTCCATCACTTCCCAGTTATATGTTGGAAACGACCAGTTTTGCCCATCATCGGAAAAATCGTCCGGAGGCGCGCCCGATTGCTGCTGCATGTTGAAACAGTCCGGCTCAGTCCATGTCTCCACGCTCTCGCGATTGACGCCGATAGGTATGTCCCCTTTCAGCAATATCCTGTTCGCACGTGCATGGTCGGCAACTGTTTTGAACTGATAATCAAGTGTATATTGAAGAAAATAAATGAAAACAATCTCGTCGTAAGATTCGCTTTTCTTTTCGCATAATTCATTTATTTTCAACTTATTGTAAATTTTATATTCCCCCCATTGGTTGAAATCGGCTGTTCCAAACTTGTCCCTTAAATACGAAAAAACGGCATACGGCTTTAGCCAGTCGGCATTGGTGTTAATAAAGGCGTTAAAATCGCTATTATTCAGGATGTTATTTCTTTCCTGCGCGAAATATTCCCGTAGATATTTTGTTTTATATTTTTCAACTTCCTGATAATCAACCGTATCTAAGGCATTTAGTTTCAGGCGGATTTTCTCAAAGTAGCCCTTACGTTTTTTGAGCCGGCTTTTAAGCATCGGAATGCTGATGTAGAGGGGGTGGAGTGCGTAAATGGAGATTGCGCTGTAGGGGTAGGAGTCGCGCCACGTATGCGTGCGTGTAGTGTCGTTCATCGGCAGCAGTTGGACGATGCGTTGTCCGGTCTCTATTGCCCAGTCAATCAGTTTCTTAAGGTCGCAAATATCGCCGATTCCGAAGCTGTTCTCCGAGCGGAGTGCAAAGACGGGTGCCACCGTACCTGCCGCTTTCCACCTGTGCATCAAGTCTTCCCGTAGCGGAAAAGTGTTGATAATCAACTGTTTTGCTTCCTTGTATTCGTTTATAACGCGGTTGCTGCCCTCTTCCCAATATATCAGTTCGTTGTTTGAAGCATCTTTTACGATGAATTTATATTCCATCGGAAAGGTTATCTCGCTGATGTTCAAACATATTTCCCAAACAGGAAAGCGTACATCGCTCATTTTCAGTGCTTTGGATGTATCCCAAAAGCCGAGATATCCCTGATTTCCCGTAACAGCAAGGTATTGGCCGGATGAAACGGATGGGGCGGATACTCTGATTTTGAGGATGTTATCCATACGAAGAGGATGGAATTTTTGCTACTAAGCTTTGAATCCTATTATTTGCCTTACCTCGCTGAGGGTTCTCGCAGCGCTTGCCGAAGCTTTTGCGGCGCCTTCGGTCATCACTTTTTCGAGATACTTCCCGTTGTTCATCATATCGTTGATTTGAGCGCGGATGGGAGCGCAGAAAGCGTTGATGTCGGCGGCGAGCTGCTTTTTCATGTCGCCGTAACGTATCTGGCAGGTGTTGTATTTCTCGTTGAAATAGTCATAAGTGTCTGAACCTGAGACAATTTCCATCATTGTAAACAGATTTTGAATAGGTTCGGGTTTGATGCTGTTTGGCTCGGTTGGTCCGGAATCGGTAACTGCACTCATTACTTTTTTGCTGATAGTCTTCTCATCATCAACGAGATAGATAGCGTTACCTTCGCTTTTCCCCATTTTGCCGGAGCCGTCAAGACCGGGCACTTTCACCGCCTTGTCGGACAAATGGAACGATTCCGGTTCGGGGAAAAATTCCACATTATATATATTATTAAACCTTCGTGCGAACTTGCGCATCATTTCCATATTTTGCTCCTGATCTTTGCCTACGGGCACCTTCACGGCGCGGTGGATTATCACGTCCGAAGCCATCAGGGTAGGGTAGGTGAGCAATCCCGCATTGACATTGTTCGGTTGTGAGCGCACTTTTTCTTTGAACGTCGTAACACGCTCAAGCTCACCGAGATACGCATTCATATTAAGATACAGGTACAGTTCGGCAACCTCGCGCACATCGCTCTGCACGTAAATAGTCGCCTTTTCGGGGTCAATGCCGCACGCTAAATATTCGGCAAGGATAGTTTTGACGCTCTGCCGCAGGTTAGCAGGGTTCGGATGCGTTGTGAGCGAATGCCAGTCGGCAATAAAGAAAAAACACTTGTATTCGTCCTGCATTTTCAGGAAGCTCTTAACCGCCCCGAAATAGTTGCCCAGATGAAGATTACCCGTCGGTCTGATACCGCTTGCTACAATTTCCATTTTACTAAAATATTAAAAAAACGGCTGCAAAGTTAGCAATTTTTTTCGGTTATTTTTGTGAAGTTAGGGATTTTATTTATCTTTGCTGCGGTTTTAAGGATTGTTTAAAATTAATGTTTTATGATTATCAAAGAATTATTTTTTTCGACTGTGTTGTTTCTGACAAGTTATGCGGCTGACAAGGTTAATGACGGACATGGAATAAACCTTAACAAGGTTCCAAACCTTGTTAAGGTTGAACCAACAACTATCTATTTCCCGCTATCAGCCGTCCGCCTC
>JAISTJ010000015.1 GCA_031272655.1 Tannerella sp. | reverse complement strand
TTTCCCGTCCCGACATTCAGCAAATCCCCCATAAACTCGTTAACATGCTGGTAGCGGTCTTCGGGTTTTGTTTGCATTGCCTTCATTATCGTGCGGTTCGCTTCGTCGGGGAGGTTTGGAACGAGCATTTTCGGTTCGGGCAGGGCTTCAAAACTGCGGGCTGCCGCGTCGGTCGGCATTGTGGCAGTCAGGGCAAAATAGAAGGTTGCGCCAAGCGAATAGATGTCGCTGTATGCGCCTTTGCGGCTGGTGTTAGAATCTTGTTCGGGTGGCGCATAGCCGGGCGTCAGTATTGAGGTGTGCATCTGCGTTTTGTCGTGCACAAACTCGCGGGCGGAGCCGAAATCGAGCAGGACGGCGCGGTTGTCGGGAGTGATAATGATATTTTCAGGTTTGATGTCGCGATGCAGGATATTACGGCTGTGGATATAGTCAACGGCTTCGGCTATCTGGGCGATGTAGTTGACGGCAGTCTCGTAAGGCAGGCGTCCCTGCCGGTCAACAAGTTTCTGCAAGGTTTGCCCTTCGATGAAGTTCATCACGATATAAGCCGTGCCGTTTTCGCGGAAGATGTCGGTTACTTTCACGATGTTCGGGTGGTCGAGACGAGCCAGCGTACCCGCTTCGTCAATAAACTTTTGCAGGTATTTTCCGTAAACGTCGTCCGTCATACCTTGCAGCATCACGGTTTTATTCGCCGTATTGCGCACGCAGTAGCCGCTGATAAAAAACTCTTTTACAGCGTAATTATGCCCGAACACATTATGCCGCGCATAGTACGTGATGCCAAACCCGCCCGACCCAATCACGCGCTCAATAGTATATTTACCTTGTTGTAGTGTTATGCCTGTTTGTAATTCCTTATTTTCCATTTTTTTATAATTATCGTTATTCAAATATTATCTCACCTCGCTGATTATCTATAGTATATTTTCCGAATCGGGAAAGGACAGTTTGTCCAAGCAGACACACTGCATTGGGATTTTCGATGACTGTTGCTTCGATGTTTCGTAGCGTTCTGTCGCCAATCTGCACAGTTTTCAGGTTAATACGTGTCCCGACCGACACATTACCTGAAGCGTCCATGAACGGGTCTGAACCGATGACGTCGTTTTCGACAAGCGTGCCGTTTTTGACAAGCACCAGCGCTTCAAGCGTAGAAATACAGATGCTACCGGCGCCGGTATCGAATACAAAATCAAGTTCCTGTCCGTTGATTTTCACCGGAATACATCGCACACCATTTTTCTCGTGCATCTTAACGATTTGTTTATCAGGCGTTTTATCAGCGCTCTGTTTGCTCAAGAAATAGATACCGATAATCAAAGCCAAAACCACTGCCGCCGCCGTCGCTATCCAAAGTCTGCTGTTTGGCTTCTTTCCATCTCGGAAATATGTTTGCCAGGGCAATACAGTATTCCCGACACGCACAATGTCGTTCGCCTGCAAGACAGTCTCGTGGTTAATCTTGAAATTGTTAACGAATGTGCCATTGCTTGAGTTTAAATCAACGATGCGGAACTCGCCGCCATTGCTGATTATCTGTACATGGTGGCGCGACGCCTTGCTATCGCTGACCTGAATGTCGTTGTCAGTATCCCTGCCTATTGTTATTATTTTCATAACTAATTAAGAATTAATTGTTTGTGGAGTCCTGTTGATCGGGTATTGTGTCTGGCTTCGGAATACCAGAATTATCAGGATGTTGAAAAATGTTTCTGCCAATCAAGATGCCAGCGAGAATGCTTGCAGTGATTATGGCGGCAAGGATTGCAAGTTTTAACCATTGCTGCTTGTGTGTGTCTGTTTTTGCGGCTGTCGGTTGGCTTTTGCTTACGAAAACGCTTTTGCGGTGCGGGCTGTGGATGATTCGTATTAACTGAAACGTGATGTTGTCAGTTCCGCCTGCCGACTTTGCTGCCGACATCAGAACCGCCTCTTTTTGTTGCATATCTGTTTTGCTGTCTGCGAGTATGACCTCAATCTGACTGTCGGAAACCATTCCGGAAAGTCCGTCGCTACATATCAGGAAAATATCGCCTTTGGCCGGCAAAATAGGATTTTCGGGAATTTCGGGATTTGGTTCTTCCTTGATACCCAACGCTTTTATTAAACGGTTTCTATCAGGGTGATTGTCAGCTTCTTCTGGATAAATAATTTCCTGATCAACCAATCCCTGAACAAATGAATGGTCTTTTGTCAATCGGTGCAAACGCTTTTCTTTGGCTACATAAAGGTAAATCCGGCTGTCGCCCACATGAGCAATCCACACTTGTTCGTCCTGAATAAGTAATACGCAGGCTGTTGTACCCATGCCTTGCAGTTCAGGATGTTCGGTAGCCGTGCCGAGAATCTGCATATTGGCAAATTCCATCGCATCACGTATCGCTTGGCAGATGTCAGCATACTTTTCGCCGCTCAAATGCTGAATAATGCAATCAACGGCAATCCGCGACGCTTCCTGCCCGCCCGTATGTCCTCCCATTCCGTCGCAAACTACACATACCATGCCGTTTGGCGTTTCGGCTGTGCCGCAGTTATCTTCGTTCTGTTCCCGCACAAGCCCCACGTCGGTAGCGGAAAGTATCTCAATGTCAATTCGTTTCATTTTAATTTTAATATTTCATTTTAAGATAGAAGTTCAAACATTGAAATAAACTATAATTTCTCCAAGTCCGATGATGTCGCCATTGTGGAGTTGGGCGCGGGTTACGAAAGCGCCATTGACTATGACGTGGTTAGAACTGCCGAGGTCTTCGATTTCAAATGCAGAGCCATTGAAGATAATTTTTGCGTGACGTCGCGAAACACTGTCATTGGGAAGGACAAGGTCATTAGTTTCGTCGCGTCCGATAATCGTTTCCGGTTTGCTGACAGTGAATGTATTCACCTTATTGTCAATGGAGTATTGCAGTCGGGGATAGAGGTTTTTTGTTTGAATAAGTCGAGCAAAATGTTCCTGCTGTTCGCGCTGCTTTGCTTCCTGTTCATTGGCTTCTTGTTGGCGTTTGTAGTCTTCGATGGCGGCTCGGTTTGCTTCGGATTCCTGTTGCAGACGTATTTCGATTTCTATTATCTTTTGGCGGCGTTTCTTTATGATGCGGATTATCAGCCAAACAACTAATAATAAGATTATCAATAATATAACTCCGATAATAACAGAATAAAGGATATGTTCACGTATCCATTGTGTAAGCGAAAATGCAGGTGAAGTAATTGTAAGCGGATATTCTTTGCCGCTAATATTCAGAATAACAGTGTGTTGTTTGCCGTCGCGTTTGAAAGGTGCGCTAAATGATATGCGGTAATCCTGCCCGTGATGCCGTTTGCTCATCGTGTCGTAGCATTGACGCAACAGATTTGTGGCGGTTTGGATATTATCGGTAGTAACTGTCAGACCATTAGTGTTTTTGCTGATAAGGTCAATGTTTGTGCAGTGTTCACAGCCTTTAATAGGGTATTTGACCACGTAAACAGGAATTTTCAACGCTTTGGCGCGGGTTTCGTCAATACTGTTGCGACCGCCGTAATTGTCAAGGTTGCTGCCCGCGGTGAATACGACTATCGCCCTAATACGGTCCGACAGTTCGCGTTCTAACTGTGTAATGCCCTCTTCAATAGCGAGATACAGTTCCGAATTTTGTTGGTTTGAGAACATATCATACTTGCTGTCGTAAGTACGCACGACTTCGGCTAACTGTTGCGGATTGTCGGTAAAAGATTTTGAGAGCCATGAGTGGATGCTGTTACCAGTATCGTTTCCGCCTTTGCGGTCGAAGACTGCGACATTGAATTTGTCCAGTCCCTGTGGCGGCAAGTCTTTTAGGAAGTTATAAAGCGCTATTTGAGTAAACTGCGACTGCATGCCGTGAGAGCGATGATTGAGGTCTTCCCACAGGAAAAGGATTGTTTTCGGCGTCTTCAGCGTGTCAATATAAGGCATATTTGCTATTTGGACGGGGATTTTTTCGCCGTCGGACGACAGTGAGAATTGCGTAGAATCCTTAATATCAGGGTCGTATTCGTTCCATACAAATGAAACTTCGGGGTAGGCCGTCAGATCAAAATCACCCCTCACGGTTTGCGCGAAAGTCTCTTTTGCAATGCAGGCGAGAAATGCGATTATTACGTAATAATACCTTTTCATAATGCTAAAACGCTGTTTTAAATTTGAAATCGGTTTCGCCCATACGGATAACATCATTGTCGTTCAATTCGACCGTGAGCTGTTCAATATCTTCCTGATTTACAAACGTTCCATGCGATGACAGTTCGTCTTTAATCAAGAATTTGCCGTTACGGAAAAGAATAGTAGCATGCCTGCCAGACATCGTTTTATCGGGCACAGTGATACTGCACTCAATATCGCGTCCTATCTCGTTGCGACCTTCAAACAGTCGAAAATCAGCGCCCAAGCGATCGTATGAAAATGTTACTAACCAGCCAACTAACATACGTTCAGGGCGGTAAGTCGCCTTGTCGTTGCTTGCGCCGTCTGTGCCGGGTGGGTCAACAAAATGAGTTTTATTCTGCACTTTGGAGGCAACCGGTTCGACGATAACCCGCGTTTTGCCTGCATCCGCAGTATATACTTCCGTTTTTCCTTTCGGATCAACAACGCCGGAAGTCTCTATAATTCGCGTCTTTACGTCGCTACCGCCCGCAACAGGATTTTTGCAAAACGGACACGACTGTAATTCCTGTTGATAATAGTGCCCGTTAGGGCATTTTTTGAAATTCTTGTTCATGTTTGTTAAATTTATAATATCTTGAAAATTAATATATTAAATGAGCAGTCTATCTATGCAAAGCATCGTCAGTCACATTTTGTCTGTGCGTCGGACGTATGGAAATGGCAGGGCAGCGCCATTCGGGTTTGGACATAAAAAAAGCGCGGACAAAACTCTAAATGTTTTATCCGTGTTACGAGGTCCTCGACTACCTAACCCACCAATAAAATCCGAGTAAAGCCCACGCTAAAAGCGTGAGCGTTTTGCCTTACTCCTGGTTGGATTGCGAAAATGTAGAGATTTCGTAACACCAAAATAATAAGCCTTAAACGCTTTTCCACAATGTCTTAGCGTAACTTGCTTCGGATTTTTCAGGAACACGTCCCGTTAAAAGGTGCAGTTACACTGTTTATCTTTGTCCGTTCTGTCCGACCTACCCCTCGTCCCCAGCGGGGACCGACAGTCCGAATTTTGAGGCAAAGATAAAAATAAATTTGATATGTTGTTGAAAAAATTACAAAAAATAGTGAAGCAATCCGAATATTTTTTTCTGGATTGCTTCACTTCGTTCGCTTTTTCTTTTTCGCTTGCGGAAAAAATGACGGGGTTGGTCGAAATACATATATTTGATAATTAATGAATTATATTGAAGTCTGACCGATTTGCAGTCTGACTGCAAATCGGTCGTAAAGTTGAGATGTTATGAAGAATTTGTTACTAATAGAGCATTCCAAAACATCCAAAGCAGTATTCGACTTTTGTTTCTTATAAAGAGCAAAAATCATGTAAAAATGTTTCTTCAGAAGAGCAAAAAATGTTGTCGAAGTAATGATAAAATAGTGAAGCAATCCGGAGTTTTTTTTCTGGATTGCTTCACTTCGTTCGCAATGACGGAAGATCTTAATTCTTAATTTTTAATTCTTAATTTCTCAAAGTTTCAATCAGTTGCGGGATCATCGTCCAAATTGTGTTTTCGTTTTGGGCAGTGAAGAGGTTGCCGTCAATGCACGACTTTTCATCTGTCGGGATGGCGCTTTGCACCGCCGTTTTGATGAACGGATGCAATGCAACGCGCTTGCCGGCAGCGATACCTGCGATGTCGAACATCAACGCTGCTACGCAATGCCCCGCCACCGTCTTGCCCGCCTCGCCAAAAGCACGTATCACAGCCAACATGTCGCGGTTGTATTGTTTATCGGCATTTTGCGAGAAGACGGGCATGGCGTCGCCACAAGCGAAGACCAAGGCATCGAAGTCGCCCTCCCGACCTTTTAGATTAGACACTACATCGTCGGTTGTCAATGCAACCCCCGAATTTGTTTTTACATTCACGGTTTCAGCTACAGCGAAAGTCTTGAAAACGAGCTTGTTCTCATAAAACGCCTCAAGATACTGAAACAATCCGAACCCGTTTACAGGGTTCACTACTAATACTGCAATTTTCTTTGTCATAATGTTAAAAATTTTGTTATTAATAATATTTTAATTACTTTTGCGCCGCAAAGTTACTATGGGTAATTTTATTACGCAAGAGCTTACATGCCTGTTATAAAGTTACTTCAAGGTAACAATTATTGATTATCAGGTTACAAAAAAATGAACATTTAACAAAGATTATACAGATGAAACAATTTTTACACGAAAAGGACTGTCCTATACGCGATGTTATCAGCAAGCTCGGCGATAAATGGTCGCTCTTGGCGCTTACAAGTTTGGAAGCCAACGGCACGCTGCGTTTCAGTGAGTTACAGAAATCTATCGGCGACGTCTCGCAACGGATGCTGACGGTTACTCTGCGGTCGCTTGAGGCGGATGGCTTTGTCCGCCGCACCATCTATCCCGAAGTGCCGCCGCGCGTTGAGTATTGCCTGACCGGTTTGGGACATGACCTTATGCCGCATATTAACAGCCTGATAAACTGGGCGTTAGATAATATGCAGGCAATTATGGATTCGAGAAAATCTAATAAACGGCGATAAATTATTATCTTTGCCGTAAAATAAAATTTACATCATGAAGAAATTTATTGTTGTTTTTATCGGTTTTTGCTTGATATTCACTAAGTTACAGGCTCAAAACAAGCCTTCGCCGGAAGAACTGGCGCGCGACAGGGCGAGGAATATCCGCCTGCCCAAGTCGGACTGGCACTATCAGCGTGTGAAAGATTACGTAGAAGAGACGCCCGACGATGACTATCTGCACGCTTCGGAAGCGGCTTATGAAGCGTTTCGGGACATCAAGTTCTCCGTCCGCATTCATTGGGGAGTGTATGCCATGAAGCATGTGGAGGCGTCGTGGCCTTTGCTGGCGATGACGCCTGCAGACGCTGCGGAGTATAACCAACTGTATAAAAAATGGAACCCGCAAAAGTTTGACCCCGACGGATGGATGCGCTTTTTCAAACGTATCGGCGCCCAGTGCATGGCTTTCACTACGAAGCATACCGACGGTTTCTCACTGTTTCACACTAATACCCGCGTCCGCTCGCGTATTAACTATGCCGCTTCAACGCTCGAACCCGACGCAAATACATGGAAACCGGGGCTGTATAACAGCGCTCCGGTCTGGCATAACAAGGGGAACCCTGTGCTTGAGGAGTGCGACCTGCATTACAGCGTCGCGGAATCGCCTTATAAACAGGATATTGTGAAGCAACTTGCGGATGCAGCTCACAAACATGGCATTAAGATTGACTTTTACTTCCCGCATGTGGACTGGTACGATGCCGATTTCCGCCCCTACGACTATAACCCCGCAACCCGCTCCGAGCCGCAACCGTCTCAAAAGCTGCTCGACGAATATGCGAATCATGTTTACAGGGAAAGCAGCCGCACGCCGGAGCAGACAGCACGCTTCATCGCCCGCCATCGCGAGCAGCTGCGCGAACTGCTTACTAACTACGGCAAGATTGACATGCTTTGTTTGGACGAGTTTCTTGGCGCCGATGTATGGCCCGAATTGCGCAAGACGGTTAAAATGATACGGCAGTTGCAGCCCGATATCATGATTCGCAACCGAGGCATCGGCAACTATGGTGACTACTACCAGCCGGAACAGTCCGTCCCCGCAGGCAGCGACGAAAATACCGGCATGCCGTGGATGAGCATCTGCCTGCTTGGGGACGTCTTCTCGTTTGACCCTGTCGGCGAACATTATAAAGGCGCTAAATGGGTGATACACAATCTGATAGACTGCGTTGCCAAAGGGGGGAGTTTTATGGTCTGTATAGGTCCCGACGCCGACGGAGAGTTTCACCCCGAAGCAGTCAGGCAGTTAGAGGAAGTCGGCGACTGGCTGCGCGTTAACGGACAGGGTATCTATGAAACACGTTTCCGAGATGTCTGGAAATCAGGAGATTACTACTTCACGCGCAGCAAGGACAATAAGAAAGTTTATGCTTTTACTGAGAATATTCCGGATGAAGTTAACGGGGTTGATGGCTCGAACCTTAACAAGGTTCAAAACCTTGTTAAGGTTAAAGATCAAAACTTTGTAAAGGTAACAATCCCGTCCGTTACCCCGCTGAAAGGCAGCAAAGTCTATATGTTCGGCCACAAAAAACCGCTGAAATGGCAACCTGAAGGCGACGGCGTAACCGTAGAAATTCCGTCTGTGATGCCCTCAAAATACGCTATCGGATTTGAATTTACTGTAAATTGATTATTTTTTTATATCTTTGCATCAAAAAATTAGACTGTATGACAACACAAAATTTATTTCGTACGATATCCGTTTTTATAACTATCTTATTATTAGTAAGTTGCGAGAGCAAATTGCCAAAAAACGCAGTTGTTGTGTCGTTTCCTAAAGGATCTTCGACTGCCATAAAATCGGCGGCCGAAGACCTGAAAAATGGTCTGGAAAAAATTTTCCCCGACGACATTTTTGCGATTAAGGAAGGCTATGTTCCAAAACCAAATCCAAAACCAAATCCGAAAACGGAAACGGAGACGGATCCGGAACAGGCCGAAGAATCGCGCTGTATTCTTATAGATGTCGAAGGTGAAGGCGCGCAAGAGTCTTTCCGCATCAGCAAAGTCTCCCCAAGCACACTTCGTATCGCAGGCGCAGACACGCTTGGCGCTGTTTATGGTATTTATGCGCTGCTTGAGCACTACGGTTGCGGGTTTTACCTCACGTATGACACCTATCCGACGCCCGAAAAAGGCAAGTGGCGTTTGCCGGAAAGCGATTTGGCAGACCGGCCGCTTTGCATCGAGCGGTACAGCTTCAACTGGCATAATTTCCTGTCGGGCTGTTCGGCATGGAACCTTGAAGACTGGAAAGACTGGATTGACCGGTCGCGCAAGATGCGTTACAACGTCATTATGGTGCATGCCTACGGCAACAACCCGATGTTCACATTCGAGTTCAACGGCGTGAAGAAGCCTGTGGGTTGGTTGGCAAGCACCGACAGAGGGCGCGACTGGGGGACGGCGCATGTGAACGATGTACGAAGGATGATTGGCGGCGAGAATTTCGACGGGCCTGTTTTCGGCGCCTCGCCCGCGCTGCTGCCACCCGAACAGGAAGCCGAAGCGACGCAGAAGATGATGAAAGAGGTGTTCAGTCATGCAAAAGCGCAAGGTGTGAAAGTTGCGTTTCAGCTTGATATTGATGTAGAGCATAATTATCAGGACAGCATGATGGCTTTTGTGCCTGAAAATGAGCGTATTAAAACAAACGAGCGCGAGTTCCCGAACCCCGAATCCCCGACCGGAAGAGCCTATTACAAAGCTATTTTCAACAGTCTCATGGAGTTATATCCTGAAATAAACCCGCTCGTGATATGCCACCGCACCGAACCTGCCATGTCCACAGTTACATGGCAGGTGCAACAGTTTGATATTAAGTCGTTTCCCGTCAAATGGCAACAGGAATACAACGACATCCTGAAGAGCCGGAAATGGGAAAATCCCGAACAGTTAGCGCGGTATTTCTGGCTCGGAAAAGTGGTGAAAACCATCCAGGAGATAGCGTATGAGAGCGGGCGCGACGACCTTGTCATCTCGCAGGCTACATGGAGGTTCAAGAACACTGTTCCATACGCCGACGCCTGTTCGCCCAAAAACGTAGCCCTGTTAAACCTTGATTACAACGAGCTGAACAACAAGCCGGAGTTCTCCACGCCCGAAGGCATCGAATGGTTGAGCAAAATAACGGCGTCGGGCAGGAGGATTGTCCCGATTATTTGGTCCCATCACGACGACGGCAATTATATCGGCCGCTCACACACGCCTTTTGAGAATTTTGCGACAATTTTAGAGCAGGGAGGCTTTGATTCATACGGGATTATCCACTGGACGCTCCGTCCGCACGGGTTGTATTTCAAATCACATTCCGTCCAGACATGGCAAACGACTAAAAATCAGCCTCTTATAGAAACTTGCAAAACGATGGCGCGGGATATTTTCGGCAATGAAAATGACAGTATCGGCGGCGCATATCTCTACGACTGGATAACGAAAGCCCCGATTTTCGGCCGTGAGACGGGCGATTATATGATTGACCGCGTTTTTACGCCCGAAAAATGCGATGAATACAGGAAAGAAGGCGAGCGGCGGCTTGAGTTGCTCGGAAGGGTAGGGGATAACCTAAAGAAAAGCCCTGAAAATGAAGTCAATAGCGCCCGAAACCGCCATTTGGCATACTGGACGGGGCTTGAGGAGTTTAACCTTAGCTTTTGGACGAACGAAACGCTTCTGCAGCAATCGGTTAAAGCATCGAACGTATTTGACGATTCGACTGCCAAGTATTATATCAAACAGGCCAATCCCGAAGCGACAATCAAAAAGTATGAAGAATACGCTTCACAATTAGGTTTGACGCGCGGCGACCTCGGCATTTTGACGTTGATGAACCTGCGCTGGTTACCGGCTTTCATCGGTCAGCGACAGATGGTCGGGTTAGATGCCGTCCGCATCAATTACGGCCCAAGGGTGCGTGAAAAACTTGCCGGAGGCGCCGGCAAACGCACTTTTTTCATTGATAAAAAGAAACGTATGTGGATTGTGCACAACGGAAGGGAAACGCAGGGCGAGGTCTGGTCTGTGCCCCACGATTCAATTTTCGAAGGCGAAGAGATTACCGAAACCGAAAGGGAAATCTTCCGGACAGGCGTATATATTGATGACTTCGCAAGTCTGTTCGTCGTTCCTGCCATGCAATCCTTTTTTGCTTCCAAAAAGACGATTAATTCGCCTCCGGGCAGACGGATGAAACTAAGTATCTATGTGGCCGATCCGGAAGTTGAAGAGCCGGAAGACTCTGAATTTGATATACTTATGATTTCGGCAACGAGAAAAAGTTATGTACTTTCTACAATTTCGCCGAAGCCGGGTGTTGCGGAGATTTACAGGTTTTATATACCCGAAAACAGCGGCTATTTTGCAATAGCCATCAGTTCGCAGTACGGCAAAGCGTCTGTTTGCGGCATCACGTTAGATATGGAGAACCGGATATATGAGGACTGATTTACAGAGTATTAAGCACTTTTAACTGCTTCTCTATATATTGGATGCGGTTCTTTTCGTTGCCGGTGATTGGTGTAGCGGTGCGTTTCAGCGCCCTAAGCCATGACCGCATGTGATTACACGATTGCGGGTCAACGGAAGACATTGATCCTGTGGTAAATACGCCTATCATACTGACATACACGCTTTCGGAGTAAAGATAGGTGTATGTGGTTTCAAACGAAACTCCCGACGTGTAAATTTCAACCTCGTTGCCATTTGGATATGCGCCTTTAATCGCGATGGCCTCAATCCTGCTGAACATCTCGGTGAAATCGTCTTTCAGCTGCGCAATCTCGTCATCTGTTATCAGGTGTATTGACTTGAAATAGTGAATATCATTGATAAGTTTCTGAAAAGCAGTCTCATCGCTGATAAAATATGTGTAGCCGACCTGCAAAACGGCTGCACGGTAGCGCCTGTGGATGTCAAGCAGAAATTCGGGCAGCACAACATCGGAATACTTGATCAGTTCCCCGGGTTTGCCGAACTGGTACATCCATTTCAGCACGTAGAAACGGAAAATGGTTGGAAATTGCACGGTAACATGCAGTGGCAGGCCGTTCACGGCTATCCCAAACTCGGAGTAGGGATTATGCGCGGCGAGGATGATAGCTGCGATATAGTCGTTGCTCATCTTCTCGTCTTTCTCGTTCAGGTTAAAAAAATCCTGCCAGTACAACTGGAACGCCTGACTTCTATACGGGTTTGACTCGCCTACGATGGAATCCAACGAGATGCCGAGCCACTTCGCAATCTTCACCACTTCAGCGAATGTAAACGGTATATCGTTACGCAAACGCCTGTAAATAGCCACCTTTTCTATCTCAAGCTGCTCGCAAAGCAGGTTTGTCAGCTTGCCTCTTTCGGGCACCGCTTTCTTTAAAATTTCAGCTAATCGGTCATTGATTTCTAACTCAAAATGATCCATATCTAACAATTCCTATAAATTTCGCTGCAAATTTATAAAAAAAATTACAAGAAATTATTTTTTTTCCGATTTCTTTTTAATTTTGCGCCGTATTATGATTGAAAAAGCGGTAAAAAATACACCCGCGATAGCTGACGCTTCACAGCGGCAGTTTTTTTCAGGATATACAGTTGGTTTATCAAATGTTAATAATATCCTGCGCGAGCGTGTCGTGGTCGGTTGCATATTGACTGTGTGTATGAGAGTGTAGGATTATTCCCGACCACGCATTTAATTCTATTTAAACCAGTTATGAGTCACTTTTGACATTTACTTTTTATTACCGAATCATTCTATTTTTATTCTTTCGGACTGCAAAAGTACGACATTTTGACACAATTCAAATTGATTTAAGTCAAAAAATAACTGTTAATATAAAATTTAACATATATTTGATTTTGTTGACATGCGTAACTTGCTGAATTTAAACAAATAACGCAGACAACAGAAAAATGTTGTCTGCGTTATCAAATAAACAAAATGAAAATATTGTCGGCTTAGTAAGTCGGCTAATCATGTTTATTTCTTGAAATAGCGGTTATAAAGTCCTTCAAAGCCTTTTCCGTGACGCGCTTCATCTTTGCACATTTCATGAACAGTGTCATGGATGGCGTCAAGATTTTGCTGTTTGGCGAGCGTTGCTATGCGCTTCTTGTCGGCGCAAGCGCCCTGCTCGGCAAGCATACGCTTATAGACATTGGTCTTGGTGTCCCAGACTATCTCGCCGAGCAACTCGGCAAAACGGGCGCAATGGTCTGCCTCCTCGTAAGCGTAACGCTTGAACGCCTCCGCTATTTCCGGGTAACCCTCACGGTCTGCCTGACGGCTCATGGCAATGTACATTCCAACCTCGGTAGCTTCACCCATGAAATGCGCCTGCAAACCGTCCCAGATCTCCTTATCAACACCTTTGGCTACGCCAATCACGTGTTCATCGGCAAACTGGAGACTGCCGCCTTCAACAACTTCTTTAAACTTCTCTTTCGGTTGTCCGCACTGGGGACATTTTTCGGGAGCCTCGTCCCCTTCGTGTACGTATCCGCACACGGTACAAATCCACTTCTTTTTCATTTTCTTAAAATTTTAATTTGTAAATAATACTATTTTGTAACGAATACAAATCGTTATCGGGTGCAAAATTACAAATTTTATTTCAAACTTCCAAATATTTTCCCCGGAAAGTTATTTTTTCCTCCATAAGCGCGTCATGTCTTCGAGCGTTTTGCCCTTTGTTTCAGGGACAAGTCTCCAAACGAAGAGCGCTGCAAGGATACACATCACGCCATAAATGCCGTATGCTACCATAGGGCTGAAGTCGTAAAGCGCTGGGAATGTGGAAGATACGATGTAATTGAAAATCCATTGCGCAGCCACAGCTATCGCTACAGCCTTTCCGCGGATAGTGTTCGGGAAAATTTCCGAAATCAGCACCCAGCAGATTGGCCCCCATGACATCATGAAGAAAGCCGCGTAAACGATGACCGATAGCACAGGAACTATGCCTTTAAGCCCGAAGCTGTCGCACAACGCAACCGCAAATGCGCCCACAGCCATGCCAATGGAGCCGATTATCAACAGCGGCTTGCGTCCGAACTTGTCCACCGTAACAATCGCTACAACGGTGAAAATAATGTTCACGACGCCCATAATCACTGTCTGCATCATGCCGCCGCCCTCTGCGCCCGCGCTTTCAAATATTCTCGGGGCGTAATAAAGCACGGCGTTGATGCCGATTGCCTGTTGGAAAACGGACAGCAATATGCCGATGACTACAACCAAAGCGCCGTAAGCAAAGAGCCGCTCGGTCTTTTCGGTCAGCGTTTCGCGAATATCGGCGAGGATATCTTTCGCACGGGATGCGCCGTTGACTTTAGTCAAAATACTCAAAGCCTTGTCATTCTGGCCGATAAGCGCTAAATAACGCGGTGTACGCGGCACGAAAAACAACAGGATGCCGAACACCGCTGCCACATAAGCCTCCGAAACAAACATCAATCGCCATCCGGTCGCGATAGTCCACGGGTCTGACGCAGGATTGACGCTCAAAACGCCTTCGGCGCTCTTGTCAATTATCGGGTTTTGATGTCCGCCAAGTATCAGGTAATTAACGAAATAGACTACCAACATACCGAAGATTATAGCGAACTGGTTGCATGAAACTAACGTTCCGCGTATGTTCGAGGGCGCAATCTCGGCAATATACATCGGCACGATAGCCGAAGCCAGACCGACACCGATGCCGCCAAGCACGCGGTACAGGTTGAACGTGATCCACAGGTTCCATGTCGGCTCGCCGTATTTGAAAAACAAAAATTCCGGATTCCAAGAGCCGAGCGCCGACAGGAAAAACAGCACCGATGCAAAACGCAGCGAGTCGCGCCTTCCGAAGCGCATAGCGAAGAAACCCGAAATAAAGCCTCCGATGACGCATCCGATCAATGCACTCGAAGAAGTTATCCCGTGAAGGATTTTATCATACTGGAAATCAGTCGCTTTCAGAAAGAAACCTTCAAGTCCTTTCTCTGCGCCCGAAATTACGGCTGTGTCGTAGCCGAAAAGCAAACCGCCAAGTGTGGCGACAAGCGTAATGCTTACAATATAAGCAAGGTTGTAATCTCTTTGTTTGGTCATAATCAATTATTTAATGTTATGTTTTGTCAGTTTCGCGAACGCAAAGTAACGAAAAATATTTCATTTATTCAAAAATTTCAATTAATTTTGTACCCTCAAACAATCAAACTATATACATTAATATATATGACATACGAAATAATTATTGCGGGATTTGGCGGTCAAGGGGTGCTTTCGATGGGAAAGATACTGGCATATTCGGGGCTGATGGAAGGCAAGGAAGTCAGTTGGATGCCGTCGTACGGACCCGAACAGCGCGGCGGAACGGCAAACGTTACCGTCATCATCAGCGACGAACGCATCAGTTCGCCCGTCCTGAACGAGTACGACATCGCTATCATCCTCAACCAGCCTTCTATGGACAAGTTTGAAAGCAAGGTGAAGAAAGGCGGCATCCTGATTTATGACGACTATGGCATCCAGAAGCCGCTGACACGCAAAGATATTGATATTTACCGCATTAACGCTATGGATACGGCTAATGCGCTTGATATGCAGAAGACTTTCAACATGCTCGTGCTCGGCGGGCTGCTGAAAATCGTGCCTTTGGTAACGCTTGAAAACGTGATGAAAGGTCTGAAGAAGACCCTGCCGGAACGGCATTACTCTACGCTTCCGGCCAACGAGGAAGCTATCCGCAAAGGGATAGAAATTATCCAAAGGGTGGAGTTGTGAATGGTTTATCCTGTTTTGAACTTATGCCAAAACTGTCTGAGGTTTCCGGCGCCCGTCATTGTGAACGCAGTGAAGCAATCTCATCGTTCCCAAGCCTTGTTAAGGTTATTTCGATGTTATTACTTTTTACCTTTTCTTTGTCGGCGCAAATCCCTGATACTCTGAATGTTATCCCCAACAGCATAATTCAGACCGACAGCATCATAGAAACCGATACCACCGTCAATAGGGTAGGGCGCAAAGGCATCACTCCCAAGCTGTCTCAAATGGCGGGAAGCATACCTGACAGCATCATGATGCAAGACACTACAAAACAGATACTTAACCCCGTAACCGCTTTCCGTGTAACCGAAAAAACCGGCGAACGCTATATCGCCCCGATGGATACGCAACGCCTTAACTTCTTCAACAGCACGCTGATAGATGGTCGCGGGCTTTCCGTCGGCTATCTGGCTAATATCGGTTCGCCCGCCCAAAGCCGCATCTTCTCGGAACGTGAAGAAGACGGCGATTTCATCTTCGCCAACGGCTTCAACTGTTATATCACCAAACCAACCAATGCCCTCTGGTACGACGTCAAAGACCCATATACGCGCCTGACTTACCTGAGGTCAGGGGGGCAAAAGAATCGCGAAGAGATGTTCAACGGCGTGCTTACGTCCAATTTCGGCAAGCAACTGAATGTCGGTTTGGAGTGGGATTACACTTATGTGCGCGGGCAATACACTTCCAATGCCAATAAAATGCTGTATTACAGGCCGTTTGCGAGTTACCGCACCGACCGCTACGAAGTGATGGTGTACATGCGCAACTACAACTACCTCAACACCGAGAACGGCGGCTTGACCGAAGACCGCTACGTTTCGCACCCCGACGAATTTACCGACAACAAACGCCCTATTGACCGTCAGTCGTACCCCACGCGCTTCACCAACACGTGGAACCGCAACAAGGGCGGGCAGTTTTACCTCACACATCGCTACAACCTCGGTTTCTACCGCGAGATGACCGACCGTGAGCGCGAGGAAGCTTCCAAAAAGAAAGAACTGAAAAAGGAACTCGAAGAACAGAAAAAGAAACGCGAGGAAGAAGAGGCGCTCGGCGGAGGCGGAGACCCGCGTGAACGCAACAGGCAACTTACCGAACCGGTAGAAACCGCTCAAACGCCCCCTGCCAACGTTTTCGGCGAAAATCCCGACGCAACCGCCCCCGAAGAGGAAGAGATTGACGCTGTTTTCGTCCCCGTTTCGAGCATTATTCACACTTTTGAATACGAAAAATTCTCCCGCCGTTTTATTTCTTATTTCAATGGAATTGATGAAGCGTATCTAAGTCGCAATGATTCAGTGCTTTACGGTTCGCCGGACTCTACTCTTAACGACTACACCAAGTCTTGGAACATCAAGAACACTATTGGTTTGTCGTTGCGTGAGGGCTTTCAGGACTGGGCGAAATTTGGTGTAACGGCGTTTGTGCACTTTGAAAAACGCCGTTTTACGCTGCCTGGCGATTCGGTGCGCGGGACGATGAACTATGACGAGTTTTCGACATATCTTGGCGGCGAACTGTCGAAGCAACGCGGCGAACTGCTGACATACAAGGCTCGCGGCGAGATGTGCATTGTAGGCAGCGACCTCGGCGAGTTCAACCTCGAAGGCGAACTGCGCACCCGATTTCCGCTGATGGGCAAAGAGGCGTCTATACGAGCGTTCGGTTACATCCGCAATCTCACTCCGGCTTTTTACCAGCGTCATCACCATTCGCGCTATTTCTGGTGGGATAAGAGCCTGAAAAACAGCCAGAAAGTACTTGTCGGCGGCGAGATTGACCTTGAACAGACACAAACACGTCTATCCGCCAACGTCCAAAGTATCCAAAACTATGTTTATTTCGGTGCAAAAGGCACGCCCGAACAGTACGAGAGCAACCTGCAAGTCATCACTGCACGCATCCGTCAGGATTTCCGATACAAGGCTTTCGGATGGGAAAACGAGGCTGCATGGCAGTTGAGCAGCGAACAGTCGGTGCTGCCCCTGCCGCAAATATGCGCATATTCAAACATTTATCTTGATTTCACTTATGCAAAAGTGCTCAACATCCAACTCGGCGTTGATGCGCATTACTTCACTGCCTACCACGCCCCGTATTACGAGCCGGCAACGCAACAGTTTCAAATACAGGAAGAAAAGAACGTCGGCGACTACCCGCTAATCAACGCCTACGCCAACTTCCGCCTCAAGCAGGCGCGTTTCTTCATTGCCGGTTACAATGTCGGCTCGCTCCTCTTCACCCCCGCCTACTATTTCTCAATGCTACATTACCCCCTGAACCCGATGCTGATAAAACTTGGCATCTCGGTCTATTTTAACAATTGAAACAATCATAAAATTTGGCGGTTTGAAAAATGATTTGTAATTTTGCAGTGATAATATAGAATAAAATGAAAATGTCAGACAAGGACGAAACTTTTCACTCATTGAGCCACCTTATCGGCAATACCCCGATGGTGGCTGTAAGTTACTCATACAAAGGCGTTAACGGAGTTGTTTACGCCAAGTGCGAACAATATAACCTGACCGGTAGCATCAAAGACCGTATGGCTCTATACATCCTGCGGGAGGCGTACCAAACAGGCGCCCTCAAGCCGGGTTATCATATAGTGGAAGCCACAAGCGGAAATACCGGCATCGCTTTTGCTGCACTCGGACGGTTGCTTGGGCACAGGGTCTCGATTATCATGCCCGACTGGATGAGCCGTGAACGTAAGATGTTGATACAGTGCTATGGAGCGGAAATAATCTCTATCTCGAAAGAGCAGGGCGGCTTTCTGGGAAGTATCCAACTTGCGGAAGAGATGGCGGCGTCGTTTCACAGGGTGGAATACTTACATCATAGCGAAACGCTCACCACTGACCTAACATCTCATTGCGGGGAACTCACCACAGACGTACCACATCATTGCAAGGAGGAACACAGCAATCTCATCACCGACATAGCCCGTCAATGCGAGGAACGAAGCAATCTCAACGCTTCGGTTTTCCTGCCTCGTCAATTTTCCAACCCCGCTAACTATCGCGCCCACGAAGAGACTACCGGTATAGAAATTATCTCCCAGTTGCGAAAGAAAGGCTTACAGCCCGATGCGTTCGTGGCTGGCGTAGGCACCGGCGGCACTGTAACAGGCGTAGGCAAGGCATTACGCGCCGCTTATGGCAAAGACGTTAAGATTCATCCCCTTGAGCCGCTCGAAAGTCCTACATTATCAACAGGTTACAAGGTCGGCAAGCATCGTATTCAGGGCATCTCCGACGAGTTCATCCCGGAGATACTTAAAGCCGAGCCGCTCGACGAGGTTGTAGCCGTTTCCGACGGCGATGCTATCCTTATGGCGCAGAAACTCGCCTGCACGCTTGGTCTGGCGGTCGGCATCTCGTCAGGCGCCAATCTGCTCGGCGCCATCAAACTGCAACAAAAGTACGGCGCCGACGCCATCGTAACAACCGTCTTCCCCGACGACAACAAAAAATACCTATCCACCGACCTAATGCTATCCGAACCACTCAAACCTCA